>PKWO01000276.1 GCA_003132085.1 Oxalobacteraceae bacterium
CGTTGATTTCCAGCAGATCGAGATCGGCGTGCTTCCATCCGGCTTTTTTCAGGCACAACTGCGTGGCTGGAACCGGCCCCATTCCCATGATGCTGGGATCGACCCCGGCCGAAGAATAGGCTTTGATCCGCGCCAAAGGCGTCAGGCCAAGGTGCTTGGCCATTTTCGCGGACATCATCACGACCGCTGCGGCGCCATCATTGATGCCCGACGAATTGCCCGCAGTCACGGTACCGTCTTTGGAAAACGCCGGACGCAAACCTGACAGGGATTCCAATGTAGTTCCCGCCTTGATGTATTCGTCGGCGTCGAAAACAATCGTCCCTTTCTTCTGCGGTATCTCCAACGCCAGAATTTCATCCTTAAACTTGCCGGCCTTCTGCGCTGCTTCCGCTTTGTTCTGCGAGGCTAGCGCGAACTCGTCTTGCTCAAGACGTGAAATGCCNNACCGTCGACAATCATGGTGTCGACCAGCTTGGCATCACCCATCCGAAAACCGTCGCGGGAATTGTTCAACACATGGGGCGAAGCGCTCATGTTCTCCTGACCGCCGGCGATAATAATGTCCGCATCCCCGCATTTGATCGCCTGCGCCGCCAGATGCGTTGCTTTCAGGCCGCTCCCGCACACTTTGCCGATCGTCATTGCCGGCACGATGTCGGGCAAGCCGGAGCGAATACCGGCTTGGCGCGCCGGGTTTTGCCCAACCCCGGCTGTCAACACCTGCCCTAGTATCACTTCGCTTATTGCCTCAGGCTTGATGCCAGTTTTGGCCAGCAAGCCCTTGATCACATGCGCCCCAAGATCCGCAGCGGAAATTTTGGCCAGCGATCCGCCAAATTTGCCGACAGCGGTTCGCAAGGCGCCGACAATGACAACGTCATCCATGATGATTCTCCGTTAAAAATGACCACACCACTTAAACTGCCATGATAAACAATGCGTTTCCTCATGCCAATTCACCCATTCCTCGCGCGATTGCAAAACGATGTTGACTTATGGGCACCTCTAAAAATTGNNAGATTGGGTGCTTTTGGCAATTTTTAGAGGTGCCCTTATATAATAGCTTTAATTAGTGACAACATCCTGACTGCGGCGAATTTTGATACACATTTTGTGCATCAACCCGTCGTGGCATAAATCACTTTCGATGTGGCGACTTGGGGACCCTTGGGCCTGCATTTCAACGTTTTGTACAGGTCGAGGGTGGGGTGATGCAGAACGTGAGGTACGCCGATTCCGCCTATGGGTGACGGTCCAAACCCTTGATTATTTGGTAGCACAGACAGGCACAGCCTTCCAAGCCGTTTCCATCAAGAATCTTGATATCGCCTCGACTGTAACTAATCAAATTTTTCTGCTGCAATGCGCACGCTGCCTTGGTCACGCCGACTCGCCGAACGCCCAGCTTATGCGCCAGGAATTCGTGCGTCAGGTGAAATTCGTCCGACTGTAAGCGGTCGCGGGTAGACAGTAAAGAACGGGCGAGGCGCGCATCCAGCATGTGAAAATGGCTGCATACTGCAGTTTGCATCGATTGCAGCATCAACGCGTGCGTATAACGATCCAACTCCCTTTGCAAAGAAGGGATTTTCTTGAATTGCTCCCGAAAATGTCCGGATTCGATCCGCACGGCGGCACCGGCGTTTTGCACCACGGCGCTCAACTGCGACACACCGTTTCCCAACGCCACCGCAGTGCCGACCATTCCTTCCGACCCGATCAGGCCTACTTCCAAACTCATATTTTTCTCTACTGCAGCGAGCAAAGAGACCAAACAACCGCAAGGAAAATAAACCCACCGAATCACTTCCCCACATTTGTGGAGCACCTCGCCAACATCGACCTGAATAGTACTTTGGCCGGCGAGCAGACGCCCGCATTCCCGCTCCGACAGCGCGTCGAACAAATTGTTAGCACCAGATTGTCGGTTCGCCGACTTCATCGAAACCTGAAAATTTTTCATCTCCGGCAGAGACAATGTATACATAACGCATGACAATCAAAAATTTTGCCTAAGGAAAATGCAGCAACAGGCATAAATTACGCAATGTTCGTGGCGTTGTATGTACGTTGACGCACAGAATACGTTGGTCATCAAGAGCAGGATTGCCGAATCGAACGAATACCAGCGGAGCGGTCGGCAAAATCAAGGGGGCAGAAATGGTGACATCGACAAAACTCTCTCTTCATCCGATGCTGTGGATCGCGGTTCTGGCGGTTGTACTGTTTTGCGCCGCAGCAACCGCTGCAATCACCGGTTGGCCCCCGGCCTCGATCGACCGAACGAAGGACGATATCGAGCATTCCAATCCAGATCAGAACGTTACGGCCCCCGACGCTTCAAGCGCCGCGCACGCGCCAGATCGGGAACCGCCGCCGCTGGCGCATCAAATATCGGCTTCAGCCGTCGGACCACATGCTCCGATTGAGGCGTGCTTGAATCAGACTATAGGTTGATGTTCGCGGAGAAAGCTGTGGCGCAGAAGGCCATGGCTGGCCCAGGAGTGTTCGGCGGGGCGGTTCGTTCGCATTTGATAACAAACGGCATCGAACGGCTGATCATCTGAAATTCTGGGGGCCCAACAATATTGGAGAGCCCGTGATACCGGCCGTAACCAGCCTCCTCGCCACACCTTGAATTTTCGCTTCATACGCGCAGTAGGTCGCAATCAAATCAAGCTTTTTGTCATCAGACTGGCATAAATTGTAGAGCGCCTCTTGCGACACCAGGCAATCGTGGAACTTGTATTCGACTGTCACCGTAAATGTGACGCCATCGCTGGTCAAGCAAGGCGGCGTAAAAAAATTGTTCAACATGGTCTCCCGTTTATCGAGTGGCGAACCTCCCCAACGGTATTCCCACTCGGATACATCGCCTCATCCTGCACGCAAACACCGCAAAACGCAAAGGCAATTCAATATTTCTGCCGATACGGATGCGTAGCCCCGAAGCGATATTCGCAGGTTCTCATGGTCCGTGCTTGCATGACACGATACAGTTGCACCATCT
>PKWO01000322.1 GCA_003132085.1 Oxalobacteraceae bacterium
GAAGGGACGATGGGGCAGGCGGAAGGCGGCATGTATCTGGTCGAGACGGTTGCCGACGTTGAAAATTTGCAAGTGAAAATGCCTGATCAGCTTGCCTATGTGACTCAAACTACGCTCTCCGTTGATGATGCGGCTGATGTGATTGCGGCGCTCAAGCGCAAGTACCCCGGTATCGCAGAACCTAAAAAGGGAGATATCTGCTACGCCACCACCAATCGGCAGGAAGCAGTCAAATTCATGGCGCCGCAAGTGGACGTGGTGATTGTGGTCGGAAGTCCAAATAGTTCGAACTCCAATCGTTTGCGCGAGGTCGCCGAAAAGAAAGGGACTTGCGCATACATGATTGATAATGCCACCCAGATTGACCCCGCATGGCTCGTAGGCAAACAGCGTATCGGCGTCACCGCCGGGGCGTCGGCGCCGGAAGTATTGGTGCAGGCGGTGATTGACCGGTTAAAGGAATGTGGCGCGAAAAGCGTGCGCACGTTGGACGGTGCAGAGGAAGGCGTAATCTTCCCGCTTCCTAAAGGACTGTCCGGGGTGCAAAATACACGGAATTAAATTCTGGTTGTGTCCGAATTTTCCATCGATAGTTCTTTGTTTTCCTCGTTATGATGCTGTCACTCGGCGCTTGTTGGATTTTGCACACGCCGATTTTCGTCAGATAGGGCTGTGCCGAGCATGATCGGCGGAGTAGTATGCAGCAATGTTGTGCCGGATCGATACAATCAATCCGCTCCGGTCGAATCGACTATCGCGTCGGGAAAGATGCAATTGGAATGGAAAGGTGCCGATGCGGCAGGCGGAATACATTATAAAAAAAGTTGACATCTTAATCACACTGGAGGCGACATTATGAAGATGGTTGGGATTCTCGCCACGCGGCCCATTGCGGCCGGCGTCATCGTATAACCGGCGCTCGATCATAGGCGGCACCTGCATGGTTCGACCAGGGTGCCGCTTTTGTTATCAGGAATGATTATTGCTGCAGATGCACATCAGACGGCTGCAGCAAAGTCGTAAATCGATTTTTTGACGATCTTCATAGAGAGCATTCACACTATGGATACTTTTATCCAGCAAATCTTCAACGGCTTGATCCTCGGCAGCATGTATGCGTTGGTCGCGCTTGGTTACACGATGGTGTATGGCGTGCTTAACCTGATCAACTTCGCGCACGGAGACGTATTGATGATCGGTGCGATGGTCGGCATCTCCATCCTCAAAGTAGTGCAGATGGTCGCACCAGATCTGCCCGGCGTGGTCAAGATGATCATTGCTATTCTGGGGGCGATCCCAGTCTGCATCGCAGTGAATGTATTGATAGAGCGGATCGCTTATCGGCCGTTGCGCAATGCGCCGCGGCTGGCGCCCCTCATTACGGCGATCGGCGTATCGATTTTGCTGCAGACCTTGGCGATGGTGATCTGGCATCGCAATCCGGTTCCATTCCCGGCGGTCATGCCGTCCGACTCATTCAATGTTTTCGGTGCGCTGATATCGCCGACCCAGGTAATGCTGTTGGTGTTGGCCGCCATCTCAATGCTCGGCTTGGTTTATATGGTGGAAAAAACCAAAATGGGCCGCGCGATGCGGGCAACCGCGGAGAACCCCCGGGTCGCCGGGTTGATGGGCGTTGACTCCAATCGCGTGATCGTGTTGACTTTTGCCATCGGCGCCGCCTTGGCTGCGGTGGCCGGCGTAATGTGGGGCGCTACCTATTCGTCGGCTCACTTTGCTATGGGTGTGACACCTGGCATGAAGGCCTTCTCCGCTGCGGTGTTGGGAGGTATCGGCAACATTTACGGTGCGATGCTCGGCGGTGTGCTTCTGGGGTTGATCGAGGCGCTTGGCGCCGGCTATATCGGCGATCTGACCGGCAACTTCCTGGGCAGCCAGTATCAGGATGTCTTCGCATTCGTCGTATTGATTATTGTGCTCACACTGAAACCGTCCGGCATCATGGGCGAACGTGTGGCAGATCGCGCGTAAAAGGACCTTTCATGGCTAATTATTTCGATACCAAGAACAATCCGCGCAAGGCTTATACCGGCATGCTGATGATCGGCATCGCCGTGATCATCTTCCCATTCATTGCCTCCAACTATGGCAATTCCTGGGTACGCATCATGGATTTTTCCCTGTTGTACATCATGTTGGCGCTGGGTTTGAATATTGTGGTCGGTTTTGCCGGTTTGCTCGACCTCGGTTACATCGCTTTCTATGCACTCGGCGCCTACATGACGGCACTGCTGGCGTCACCGCAATTTGCGACGGTGCTGGAGTCGTTTGTCAACACCTATCCATTGGTGGGAAACGCGTTGCTATGGGTGTTCGGCCCGGAGATTGCCAAGAACGGCATTCATTTGTCGGTATGGTTCATCGTGCCAATGGGGGCGGCATTGGCGGGCGTGTTCGGCGCGCTGCTGGGTGCGCCGACGCTTAAATTGCGTGGCGACTACCTGGCGATCGTCACCCTCGGCTTCGGCGAAATTATCCGCATCTTCATGAATAACCTGAATTACCCGGTTAACATCACCAACGGGCCGCAGGGGATTCTCTTGATCGATCCGATTCGCGTGTTTGGCGTGTCCCTGGCCGGCGAAGAGGGGTCCCATGCCACCGTGCACTTCCTTGGCGTGTCGATGCCGTCGGTCAATGCCTATTATTTCCTGTTCCTGGTATTGTGCATCGCCATTGTTTTCGTGACGGTCCGCTTGCAAAATTCCCGTCTTGGCCGCGCTTTTGTGGCGATTCGAGAAGACGAGATTGCAGCCAAGGCGATGGGAATCAATACCCGGAATATCAAGCTGCTTGCATTTGCGATGGGCGCCTCATTCGGCGGCGTCGCCGGTTCGATGTTTGCGGCGTTTCAGGGCTTCGTTTCTCCCGAATCGTTCTCGCTGACGGAGTCGATTGCGGTGCTGTCGATGGTGGTGCTGGGCGGCAT
>PKWO01000250.1 GCA_003132085.1 Oxalobacteraceae bacterium
GCCAGATTACTACGCGCCGTCCTGCGAACTGCTGCGTGGCAATTGCGTATCCTGCGGTCAGCGCGAACGGTGCGGACACGGCCAATCCGATCAGCGAAGTCTTCAGCGTTATCCAGATGATGCGCCATAGTGCAGCATCACCTGAGATGAGCAGTGCAAACGCATCGCCGACGGCTTCAGTTACATGCATGGATGCAGATCAAAAACAGTGCTCCGGCGCTGGGAAGGATTTGTTTTTGACAGCGGCGATATAGGCGAGCACGGCGGCATCGATACTGGACTGTCCTTCCATGAAATTTTTCACAAAACGTGCCTTTTTTCCTGGAAACACGCCGAGCAAATCGTGCATCACCAATACCTGGCNNCAGTCGGGGCCGGCGCCGATGCCAATGGTCGGGATTGCCAACGAATCGGTCACTTGCTTGCCGAGAATGGATGGAATCGCTTCCAGCACCAGCAGCGACGCGCCGGCCTCTTGCAACGACAATGCATCGGCCGATAATTGTTCAGCGCTTTCTATGGTTTTTCCTTGCACCCTATAACCACCCAATTGATGCACCGATTGCGGCGTTAAACCAAGGTGCGCGCAGACCGGAACCGCACGTTCGGTTAAAAAGCGTACCGTCTCCGCCAACCATGCGCCGCCTTCCAGCTTAACCATCTGCGCCCCGGCTTGCATCAATTTTACCGCGTTGTCGAACGCCGATTCCTGGGTCGCATAGGTACCGAACGGCATATCCGACACCAGCAGTGCGGTCTGATTGCCGCGCGCGACGCTGGCAGTGTGGTAAACGATGTCGGCAAGCGATACCGGCAAAGTGGAGTTGTGCCCCTGGCAAACCATTCCGAGCGAATCACCCACCAATAATATCTCGATTCCGCATCGATCCATCAAGCTTGCGAAGCTGGCATCGTAGCAAGTCAGCATGGTGATCTTGTCGTTGGCGTCACGCCGGTCGCGCAGGGCCGGGATTGTGATCGCTCTAGTGCGTCCCGCCACCTGACTTTCCTGCAAATATCCTGCCATGCTTACTCTCCCAGGTTAAAAAATTCGCGCTTGCCGCGCATGTTCTTGATGTGCGTCAACAGCAAATTGAAGTCTGCGTCGCGTCCGATAGGATTCAAATTCTCGGCATTGACGATCAGTAACGGCGCCGCTTCATAATGATAGAAAAAACGACTGTAACTTTCGCACAGACGGTACAGATAGGTCTCGGAAATGCCGCTTTCCATCGGAACGCCGCGTTTTTTGACGCGGTCAATCAATACTTCCGGTTGGGCCTGCAGGTAGATTACCAGATCGGGTATCGGCGCTTGGGGCCGCAGATGTTCGTATAGTTGCCGGTACAAATTCAATTCGTCGTCGCCCAGCGTCAATCCGGCAAAAATCGGATCTTTGTCAAGCAGGAAATCCGCAACCACGGGGGCGTTGAAGAGATCAGTTTGGGTCAGATCGCGCAATTGATTCATGCGCTGGAACAGGAAAAACATTTGAGCCGGCAGCGCGTAGCGCGCAGAATCTCGATAAAATTTTTCAAGGAAGGGGTTTTCCTGCGGCAGTTCCAGCAAGGTTTGCGCGGACAAATCTTCGGCAAGTTTGCGCGCAAGGGAAGTCTTACCGACACCTATCGGACCTTCCACTACGATGTATTTATAGCGATCGAGATCCATGCTTATCCATCGATCCTGGAAATGGCTTGGCCGGCGACGCCGGGTGCAAACTGATGAGCGGCGCCCTTACCCGGAATGGCAATCATGGGATCGATTTGCAGCAGCGGCAGTAGTGCAAACGCCCGTTGCGTCAGCCGCGGGTGAGGCACCACCAGCGTGTCGGTGCTGATCTGACGGTCGCCATACAACAGGATATCGAGGTCGAGCGTTCGCGGCGCATGGACATAGGGGCGCTCGCGTCCAAAGCCAATTTCGATCGCCTGCAACTCCTGCAGCAATTCCTGCGCATCCAGCCGGGTTTCGATATGCGCTACCGCATTCACGTAATTGCCGCCGTCGGCATCAATCGGAGCGGTACGAAACAGGCTGGATTGTCCGCAGAGGCGTGTATCGCGAAGGCTGGATAGTTGCAGGATGGCTTGCTGCACAGTCTTGCATGCATCACCCAGATTGGCGCCGATGCCGACATACGCGCTGACTTGCTGCACGACTATGCCCCGCCCGCGCTGGCAGCACCAGTGGGTCCGTTGCGGCTGCTCCGGCGTGGTCGCTTCTTCGCACCAACGGTCTCGCCGGCTTTCGATTTTTTGGCCAGCNNGCAGCAACAGGAAGTCGTAGCCGGCCCGCAGACGCAGATGTTCCAGTAATTTGTATGGCGACTTCCCGGCGCGCCGTTCGAAACGCGGCTGCATTGCCCAGATGTCGCGCATGTCGGACGCGATCTTCCGTTGCAACGCAAGATTTTCGGTTTGTGTGTTCAACACGTCGTCGGCCGCCAGATGCAGTGCCGGAATAGGATATTCTCCAGCAGCTTGATAGGCGGTCCATTTTTCGAGCACCTCATGCCATAACAGCGATGCAAACAGGAATCCGGGCGAGACCGGTTTTCCCTGGAGGATGCGCAGGTCGGTATTGCCCAGCGCCAGCGTGACGAATTTTTCACCCAAAGGCTGCTCGAGTACGACGTCGAGCAGCGGCAGCAAGC
>PKWO01000109.1 GCA_003132085.1 Oxalobacteraceae bacterium
GCGGAGTCACCGTGCCGACTTCAATGAAGCCGAAGCCGAGCGTCGCCAGCCCGTCGATGAAAGCGCCGTCCTTGTCCAGACCGGCCGCCAGACCGACGGGATTGGGAAAGCTGATCCCCATCACCGTGCGCGGATCGGACTGCGGATGCCCGAGCGCCTTGGTCAGGCCGCAGGCAGCAGCGCGCTTGAGTGCCGGCAAGGTCAAATTGTGTGCCGTTTCAGGGTCGAGGGAGAACAGCAGGGGACGCGCCAGCGCGTAGAGCAGTTTGTTGGGCATAAACAGAAAGTGATAGAGATCCGGCGCGATTTCGGCACCGGACCCGGTTATGAAAGGGTGCTATGTTACCGGTATTAGAGCGGTTCCCACTTGCCTTGCCGGCGTGCTTCGATAGGTTTGAAGTTGATTTTGTATGCCATCTTGTGGCTTTCCTGTATCCAGTAACCTAAATAAACGTAGGGAATTTCCAGTTGCTTGGCTTGTTCGATTTGCCACATCACGTTGTAAGTGCCAAAGGATGCGCCGGTCACCTCAGGATCGTAAAACGTATAGACCGAGGACAAGCCGTCATCCAGCACGTCGATGATGCTCACCATGCGCAAGGTGCGGTTCGCGTCACGGAATTCGACCAGGCGGGTGTTGACTTTGCTTTGCAATAGGAATTGCGCGTATTGATCGCGGCTATCCTGGTCCATGCCGCCGCCAGCATGGCGTGCTGCTTGATAGCGCAGATAGAGATCGTAGTGCTCCGGCAAGTAGGTCAGCGTCGTTACCCACGCCACCAAGTTCTGATGCTTGGCCCACGCGCGCCGTTGACTGCGATTGGCATTGAACGCGCGGGCATTGACGCGCACCGGCGTGCAAGCCTGGCAACCATCGCAATAAGGACGATAAGTGAAGATGCCGCTACGCCGGAAGCCCTTCTTGACCAACTCGGAATAGACATCGGCATTGATCAGATGCGAAGGTGTGGCAACTTGTGAACGCGCTTGGCGTCCCTCCAGGTAACTGCAGGGGTAGGGTGCAGTTGCATAGAACTGAAGCGTCGAAAAGGGCAGATCTTTAAGGTGCGTCATGGTCATTCCGTTCGCAACATGCTGGCATAACGTATTTCATCGATGCCGAGTGGCTGGCCGTGAGCGAAACACGGTCATCATTAGCCGCCATATTAATATAAATCCGCGGGTGTCCAGTTTTCAATCTGTGCTTGCGCGGTGGCAAGACGCAGACGCGCAATGAATTCGGCACGCGAGATGGCTGCCGCACCTAGCGACGATAGATGCGCGGTTTGCTGTTGGCAGTCTATCATTGTCACGCCATTGGCTTTGAGAAATGCGACCAGATAGGCCAGCGCAATTTTCGAAGCGTCGGTTACCCTTGCAAACATCGATTCGCCGTAAAACATGTGTCCGATGCTCACCCCATAGGCGCCACCCACCAATTGTCCGCGAAGCCATAGTTCACAAGAGTGTGCGTAGCCGCGTTGATGCAATCCGCAGTATCCGGCAATGATGTCTTCGGAAATCCAGGTTCCGGCGCCGTCCCGGCGCGGTGCGGCGCAGGCGCGCATCACCTCTTCAAAGGCGCTGTCAAAGCGTATTTCCCACTCGCCGCCAGATTGCATGCTGCGGGCTATTTTCCTCAGCGTTTTTTTCATGCTATGGGAAATAATGAAACGATCGCAGAACAGCACCATGCGCGGATCGGTACTCCACCACAAAATCGGCTGGCCTTCCGAAAACCATGGGAATATGCCCTGGCGATAAGCGAGCAGCAGCCGTTGCGGCGATAAATCCGCGCCCGCCGCGAGCAGCCCGCTGGCGCCGTCCGCTTCCGTTAGCGCGTGAGCGACGTCCGGAAACGGGGTATTGGATTGTAACCACGGAATCATCGGATGTCCGCACCAGTGATGGAATGCGCGTCGGGCCTCAATCCGGGTTGCGCATCGACTTTAGAATGTCATGCGTATGGAATCCGTACTCGCCACCGTGTTGCACCTTCTGCGTGTCGCTAAAAAAGAGTTTCAAGGTTTGGCTGACTGTCGGAAATGCAATGTCGTCCCAAGGGATATCGGCTTCAGTAAATAGCTTGACCTCAAGGCTTTCGGTTCCAGCGGCATAGTTGAGATCGAGCAGGCTGGCGCGGTAAAACATGTGTACCTGATGAACATGCGCTACGTTCAGCAATGAAAATAGCGGATGAAGTTCAATGCGGGCGCCGGCTTCCTCCGTGGTTTCGCGCACGGCCGCATCGGCAGTAGTCTCATTGTTCTCCATGAAGCCGGCCGGCAAAGTCCAATAACCGTGACGCGGTTCGATTGCCCGTTTGCACAACAAAACGCTCACCTCCCCTTCGCATTGCCAAACCGGAATCGAGCCGATCACCATTTTTGGATTCTGATAGTGAATGACGCCGCAATGCGTGCATACGTAACGAGGGCGATTATCGTCCGGCGGAACCACAAACGAAACCGGATGAGCGCATTCAGAGCAAAATTTCATAGGAAACAAAGATCGGGGAGGTTGATCAAATGGTGAGCACGGTCGGCGCAACGCGCATTGTCGAAAACGTTTTGCGTGACGCAAGACCAAGGTTAGTGTATCACTGCAGGATGATTGCGCAATTACAATTGCGTCAAAGGCCAATACCATGTATAGTCCACCACTTCAGACGCGGGGTGGAGCAGTCTNNCTCATAACCCGAAGGTCGCAGGTTCAAATCCTGCCCCCGCAACCAAGTCTTACATTTTTCCCGCCCAATCATTACACCCCCTCTAACGCGGGCGACGGAACGCAACATCAACGGGTTCTTAAACCGGGCAGCGCTTTAGGTGGCTGTCGTTGAACACAATTTCTGCAAACTGTTACGAATGTAGTGAGTCGCGCTAAGTGGAACAAATAAAAGTGATGGATTCTTGCGCCAAACTAGGCGCAAACCACAGCGATAGCGGGACTATCGCGAGGATTTGCAACGAAGTGTGGCATAAAAAGACGCGCTTTTATGTTCGACTTGGCGTGACTTGCGACACTAATATAACTGCACGATACGCACATGAATACTGCTGAGGCCAAGAAAGTCCTCGAAACTGCATTGTTATGCGCCCATGAACCATTGTCCATCAATGAGTTGAAGAAACTCTATGGCGACGACGGTGGCGATGCGGTCGGTGCCGATACGATCAAGCAATTACTTGAGGAATTGCGTATCGATTGGGCGGACAAAGGCATTGAGGTCGTCAGCTTGTCGACCGGCTGGCGTTTCCAGAGCCGGCCTGAAATGAAAAAATATCTGGAACGACTCAATCCGGAGAAGCCGCCCAAGTATTCGCGCGCGACACAGGAAACTCTGGCCATTATTGCGTATCGGCAGCCGGTTACGCGCGGCGACATTGAAGAGATTCGTGGTGTTGCCGTGAATTCGCAAACGATCAAAATGCTTGAAGATCGCGGTTGGATAGAGGCGATAGGGCACCGCGATGTGCCCGGACGCCCCGGTTTGTTTGCCACCACCAAGCAATTCTTGGACGATTTGGGTTTGACCTCGCTCGATCAGCTGCCCTCTTTGCAACAAGTTGCGAAAGGCGATGCTTCCGGTAGCGCGTTGCTCGACATGCAGGCGCTGGAAGCTGAACTTCAAGCGAACCCGGATCAAACTGCCATTGACTTCGCGGCAATAGTCGAACAAGACCAAGCCGCCCATTCCGGGCAGCAAGTAGCACCGATCGTCGATGGCGATCCCGTTGAATCTGAAATTAATGTCGATACAGTTGTCGTTACCGCAACTGCCGAAATCCAACCCGACCCTGCGTTAAATGCCGCCACAGGTCAGCAAAACCAAGATGCGAACGATGAATCAGCCTATCCCTAATGAAGCCCCGGTGGTCGAGTCGACCGCCTCCGATATCCCGAAACAAGCCGAGGGCAAAGAAATTCCGGCCGGCAACGACGCACAGCAGGATGCGGCCGGCGGTAATGGCGCCAAACCCGCCAAGCGCGGTGTGCGTGGCCCGCGTACTTTACGGCGGGCAAGGGCGCCGCGCGTGAGCAGTCAGGAAGTAGTGGCGCAGGTGGCCGCCGAACCGACCGCAGACCAGAGTGTGCCGGGTGCGACGGGTGAAGAAGCAACGGTCGCCGCGGTCGACGCGCCCGCGCGCAGAGCGCGTGCCCCGCGCAGTCGGGAAGAGGGGCCAAAGGGGCAAAAAACAATGTCGAAGCAGCGCCCGAAGCAGGGCGCGGGCAGTGCGCCGCAGGCTACGCGCAAGCCGGCGGATGCCGATGAGGTATTTTCGTTCGTCACTTCCGATGCATTCGATCAGGCATCTGTGGGGGAAGACGCCTCTGGAAACGAGCGGGGCGGCGGACGCTCCGGTACGTCCAAGAGTCCGCGCCGGGATTTGACGGCGGACGATGACGCCCCAAAATTGCATAAAGTGCTGGCGGAAGCGGGCCTTGGATCGCGCCGCGATATGGAAGAGTTAATTATTGCCGGCCGTGTTTCAGTCAACGGCGAGCCGGCCCACATCGGTCAGCGCATTTTGCCGACCGACCTGGTGCGCATTAACGGCAAGTTGATTCAGCGCAAGGTCAGCAAGCGTCCGCCGCGCGTGCTGGTATACCATAAGCCGGCCGGTGAAATTGTCAGTACCGATGATCCTGAAGGCCGGCCGTCGGTATTTGACCGTCTGCCTACCATGAAAGCGGGCAAATGGCTGGCGGTTGGACGCCTCGATTTCAACACAGAAGGCTTGCTGTTGTTTACCACTTCCGGGGATTTGGCAAATCGCCTGATGCACCCAAGGTATGGCATCGACCGTGAATACGCGGTACGCACGCTAGGTGAACTGGAAGAAGGCATGCGCCAGAAACTGTTGGCCGGCGTCGAACTCGAGGACGGCACTGCGAATTTCTCCAAAATTGCCGATGGCGGCGGGGAAGGCGTCAATAAATGGTATCGCGTTGTGATTGGCGAAGGCCGCAATCGCGAAGTGCGGCGTATGTTTGAAGCGATCGGGCTGACCGTATCACGCTTGATCCGTACGCGTTATGGTGCGCTGACCCTGCCGCACGGTTTGAAGCGCGGGCGTTGGGAAGAGATGGACGAGCATGCAGTGCGCGATCTATTGAGCCTTTCCGGGTTGGAAAAGACCGCATCGGGAAGCAAGGGTAAGCCTGAACAGGGCGAGCGCCAGGGCGGCAATGACATTGGAAAGGGGCAGCGTCGTGGTCAGGGCCAGAATCAATGGCAAGGTCCCGGGCAGGGACAGGGGCGCGCTCAAGGGCAGGACCGCTGGGCCGGGCCAGGCCAGCGTGGCCAGGGCCAAGAGGGCCAGGGGCGCGGTCAGCCGCGGGGTACCGGAACAGGGCAACCACGCAGCCGGCAACCGGATCCGCTGCAAACAGCATTGGGTTTTCCGGGCATGGGGCAACCGCGCCGCAGTTCCGGTCCGGGCCGTGGCGGTCAGGGTGGACAAGGCGGGCAAGGTGGGCAGGGCACTCAGGGCGGATACGGCGGCCGTAGCGGCGGGCAGGGTACGCATGGCGCCCAAGGTATGCCGAGACGGCGTCCGAAAGGCTAACAACGAACCCACATTCATTTGGCAATATTGCCATATTGACAGCCGTTAGCTGAGTCGATTGCGGATCTGCCGATTCCAGTCGTGACTGTGCAAGGGAGCGATATATCGCTCGAATTCCCTGCTTTGCCTTGCGGTAGGTGAAAGAATCGATTACAATTCGGCAGTTAACAAAAAAGTCGCCTTGAGTAGACTTTCTCTGTGGGAAACCAAGCAGATCGCGGGAATTATCTAAAGATGGGCATCTGCCCATTTTTTTTTTGTTTTTCCGATTGTGCTCTGCAGTGCGGGGGACTGGTTAACATCGAATTTGACCTATTTGGAGAGTTGCTTTGTTGTTGCAGGAATTGATTGAAAAAACGGTCGTTGGCATGGGCTACGAGCTGGTCGATTTCGAGCAGGCTGCGCGTGGTCTGGTATGCGTGTATATCGATTTTGCGCGACAGGATACAGATGCAGATGCAGATCCCGGCAATATCACGGTTGAAGATTGCGAGAAGGTCACGCACCAACTGTTGCATGTGTTGACCGTTGAAAATGCGTCTTATGAGCGCCTCGAAGTATCGTCCCCCGGTCTGGACCGTCCGCTCAAGAAATTTGCCGACTATGTCCGCTTTGCGGGGCAGGAAGCGCTCGTGAAACTGCGCCTGCCGATGCCGGGTGCAGCGCACCGCAAGTCGTTTCAAGGCGTGCTGCATGCGCCGGATGGCGACAAGCTGAAACTGGAATTTGAAGGAAATGATGGGCTGGCGGTGCTGGAATTTACGCTAGCCGATGTGGACAAGGCACGGTTGGTGCCGAAAGTGGACTTTAGGAGTCGCAAAGCATGAGTCGCGAAGTTTTATTGTTGGTCGATGCGTTAGCGCGCGAAAAAAATGTCGATAAAGATGTTGTCTTCGGAGCGCTTGAACATGCGCTCGCGCAGGCGACCAAAAAGCGCTACGAGGGAGATGTTGACATCCGTGTCGCGATTGATCGCGAGACCGGAGAGTTCGAGTCATTCCGACGCTGGCATGTGGTGCCCGATGAGGCCGGCTTGCAATTGCCCGACCAGGAAGTCTTGCACTTTGAGGCCAAAGAACAGATTGCCGACATTGATGTTGACGACCACATTGAAGAGCCGATCGAATCGGTCGACTTTGGTCGCCGCTTTGCGCAGGACACCAAGCAAGTCGTGTTGCAGCGCATTCGCGACGCGGAACGCGAACAAATCCTGGTCGATTTCCTGGAGCGCGGCGATTCATTGGTAACCGGCACGATCAAGCGTATGGAGCGCGGTGACGCGATTGTCGAATCGGGCAAGATCGAAGCCCGTTTGCCGCGCGACCAGATGATCCCGAAAGAGAATTTGCGTATCGGCGACCGGGTTCGCGCATATATCCTTCGCATTGACCGCAATGCGCGCGGCCCGCAAGTGATTTTGTCGCGGACCGCGCCTGAGTTCATCATGAAATTGTTCGAGCTGGAAGTGCCTGAGATTGAACAAGGTCTGTTGCTGATTAAATCCGCTGCTCGCGACGCCGGCGTGCGCGCCA
>PKWO01000048.1 GCA_003132085.1 Oxalobacteraceae bacterium
CGACATAGGCGAAATATTGCACGGCCGGCATCACCGTGTTGATCAACAATTGACGGCAGGTAATCGAATCGTTGTCCCAGTTGTCGCCATCCGAAGCTTGCGCGACATAACTATTCCAATCGCTGCTTGCGTAGCGCTCACGCATGATCTTGGTCAGCAAATGCAACGCGGACGACACTACCGTTCCGCCGGATTCGCGCGAGTTGAAAAAATCGTTTTCATCGACCTCCGCCGCCTGCGTGTGATGACGAATGAAGACGACGTCGATCTTGTCATAAGCACGCGTCAAAAATAGATACAGCAGAATAAAGAATCGCTTTGCCGTATCTTTCTTGCTTTCATCCATCGAACCGGAGACGTCCATGATGCAGAACATCACCGCTTGGCTGGATGGTTTCGGTACCTTGATCCGATTACTGTAGCGCAAATCGAATGGGTCGATAAATGGAATTGCCAGCAACCTGGTATGCAGGTGGTGAATCTCGCGTCTGAGCCTGACCACGATAGGGTCGTCTTCCGGCACCTCGTCTTGCAGCAATTGCTGCAACTCGAGCTCTGCTTCCTTCAGGCGCCGCCGCGTTCCGCCGCCGACCGCAATACGCCGTCCGAGAGCGCCGCGCAAGGAACGCAATATATGGATATTCGTCGTCGTGCCTGACATCTTGTAACCGGCACGCTGATTCCTGAACTCGGTGGTCGAGGTAAGCTGGGTTTTCACCATGTTCGGCAGCTCGAGATCATCGAAGAAATAATTCATGAACTCTTCGCGCGTAAGCTCGAAGATAAAGTCGTCTTCGCTGGCCTGGTCGCTGTTGCCGGCTTGGCCCTTGCCCGAGCCCGATCCGCCGCGCGGCCGCTGAATGCGGTCGCCCTTCAGGTACTCTTTGTTGCCCGGGCTGACCGTCTCCCATACTCCGCCATGCGCATGGCCGAAGTTCGGCTCGTTAACATCCTTGACCGGTATCGAGATTTTCTCGCCGTTTTCGACATCGGTTATCGAACGCCCCTTTACCGCGCGCGTAACCGCGTCCTTGATCTGACCTTTGTAGCGTCGCAAAAAGCGTTCGCGGTTGACGGCAGATTTGTTCTTGCTCTGCACGCGTCTGTCGATCAGGTAAGCCAATATGCTCTCCTTGTTGCGATGTGCTCTGCGCCATGTCCGAATATCCGTCTACGACGATTTTCTGACCCGCAGATACCACTCGCATAACAGCCTTACTTGTTTCGCCGTGTAACCCTTGGCAACCATGCGCGATACGAACTCCTGATGCTTGTGCACATCATCGGCACTGGCCTTTGCGTTAAACGAAATCACCGGCAACAGCTCTTCGGTATTGGAGAACATCTTCTTCTCAATCACCGTCCTCAATTTCTCATAACTGGTCCAGACCGGATTTTTTCCGGCGTTGTGAGCGCGTGCGCGAAGAACAAAATTGACAATCTCGTTACGGAAATCCTTCGGATTGGAGATGCCGGCCGGCTTTTCGATTTTCTCCAATTCGCTGTTCAACGAGTCGCGATCAAAACTTTCGCCGGTATCCGGATCACGGAATTCCTGATCCTGTATCCAGAAATCGGCGAAGGTTACATAGCGGTCAAAAATGTTTTGGCCGTATTCGGAATAACTTTCCAAATAGGCGGTCTGGATTTCCTTGCCGATAAATTCGACGTAGCGCTGCGCCAAGTATTCTTTGATATACGAAAAATATTTCTGTTCCGTTTCCGGTGGAAATTGCTCGCGCTCAACCTGCTGCTCCAATACGTACAACAGATGCACAGGATTAGCCGCCACTTCCGTAGTATCGAAATTGAACACTTTCGACAATATCTTGAACGCGAAGCGGGTCGACAATCCATTCATGCCCTCGTCGACACCGGCATAATCGCTATATTCCTGACGCGACTTCGCCTTCGGGTCGGTATCTTTCAGATTCTCGCCGTCGTATACCAGCATCTTGCTGAAGACGCTGGAGTTCTCCGGTTCTTTCAGACGCGACAAAATCGCAAATTGGGCCATCATCTTCAACGTCCCTGGGGCGCACGGCGCCTGCGACAGGGACGAGTTGCGCACCAATTTGTCATAAATCTTGATTTCGTCCGTGACCCGCAAGCAGTATGGCACTTTGACGATGTAGATACGATCAAGAAACGCCTCGTTGTTCTTGTTGTTCTTGAAAGTTTTCCACTCCGATTCATTCGAGTGCGCCAGCACCACGCCATCGAACGGAATCGCCCCAAATCCTTCAGTACCCTTGTAATTTCCTTCTTGCGTGGCGGTCAACAATGGATGCAACACCTTGATCGGCGCCTTGAACATTTCGACGAATTCCATCAACCCCTGATTCGACAAACACAAGCCGCCGGAATAACTATAGGCATCCGGATCATCCTGCGCATAATCTTCCAGCTTGCGGATATCGACCTTGCCGACCAGCGAAGAAATATCCTGATTGTTTTCGTCGCCCGGCTCGGTTTTGGAAATGGCAATCTGCTTGAGCACCGACGGATAGCGTTTTACTATGCGGAATTGATTGATGTCGCCGTTAAACTCATGCAATCGCTTGACGGCCCATGGGCTGGGGATGGTGCGCAGATA
>PKWO01000391.1 GCA_003132085.1 Oxalobacteraceae bacterium
GCCGCACAATATCGTGCGCCATCCAGACATGCCGGAGGAGGCGTTCGATGACCTCTGGCGCACATTAAAATGCGGGAAAGCATGGACCGGGCTGGTCAAGAACCGTTGCAAGAACGGCGATTACTATTGGGTCGAAGCCAATCTTGCGCCGTTGATCGAGAACCATCAGGTGGTCGGCTATACGTCGATCAGAGGCAAGCCGTCGCGGGCCGCAGTCAAGGCAGCTGACGATGCGTATCGCGCGATCAAGGCCGGCAATAGCCGGCTTGTCGTTCGCGAAGGCAACGCGGTGGCGTGGTCCCCATTCGGTTTTTTGCGGGGTGTCAAAGACCTTTCGATCAGCGCCAAGCTGTCGACGGCGTTCGGTGCGCTTTTTGTATTGGCGACGCTCAATGCGATGTTCGCCTGGGCTTTGCGGGGCGGCGCCAACGCCAACCTTGCCGGCTGCGCGATCGCGGTAGCAGTGCTCGGCGTGATCCTTGCAGCGGCGTTCGGAATTGTAATTTACAGCAGCATCGTCACTCCGCTGAAAAATGCCTCGGCAGACATCGAGCAGATGAGCTCCGGCGATCTGACCGGAAAGATCACGGCGACCGGTCAAGACGAGATATCCAAAGTCATGCAATCGCTGAAGATTTTGCAGATCAACATCAAGCTTTTGATCGGCCAGATCACGCAATCGACCGCCCTGGTCAATTCCGGCGCCAGTGAAATCGCCGATGGCGTGCTCGATCTGTCGGCCCGCACCGAATCGCAGGCATCGAGCCTGGAGCAAACCGCTGCGGCCATGGAAGAGTTGACTTCCACCGTTAGGCAAAATGCCGACAATGCGCATGCAGCCACCGATTTGGTGCTGTCCACGTCCACCATCGCGGTGAAGGGAGGCGAAGCGGTCAATCATGTCGTCAACACGATGGATTCGATGAAGGAAAGTTCAAACAAGATCGTCGATATCATCAGCGTCATCGACGGCATTGCCTTCCAGACGAATATCCTGGCGTTGAATGCAGCGGTCGAAGCCGCCCCGCCCAGCGTCGCATGGTTGCCGCCGCCGGTACCGGTGTGGCGCCCGTCAACCATGAATTTTTCGGTGCCCAAGCGGGTCTGCCGCGCTTCTTCATAGAGGGTGGTGATGTTATGCACCAGTTCGTTCCAACTGGCTGCCGGGTGGATATTGACTTCAATCACGCCGGGGTCCGGCGTTACGCTGAGCAACCTGATGCGCGGGTCGCGCGGCGGCGTGTAGCCTTCTATCCACAGGCGCAGCTTGAGTTTGGCGGCGCAATCTTCCACGGTGCACAGCAGCGCCAGGTAATCCTCAATGCGCTTGAGCGGCGGCATGAACACATGCAACCGGCCGTTTCGCACCTGCACGCATAGCGCGGTGTGGATCACTTCGCGCGCTACAGGTTCGACCGGTTCCGGCGATATCGCCGGTGTGTCGACGGTGCTGGGGACGCCGACCAGCGGCGCAGCGCTCGCGACACTCGTGATGCTCGTGACGCTCGTGATGCCGATGACACCCAGCGGCGTGGCCGGGGCGAATGGGTCGATTTCGCATTCCGGCGGCCGCTCATCGGGATGCACCCACGGCAGCGTGTCGAGCGGCAAGCGCAAGCCCATCGGCGAGTCGCCGGCAATCAGATACAGGTGTTCGCGCCTGATCGGCCACTGGCAGGTCAACCATCTGGCTTGGCCGACAGGCGGTGCGACAGTGCCCGGTTCTACCGATTTGAGCGGCAACGCATAACCGACTACCGCGCCCAATCCCCGTTGCAGCAGACTGGCCAAGCGGCGGCGCTCGTCGCTGGCGTTCAAATCGGCTTTGAGTGGGTCCAGGTTGACCGGCAAACGCTGCTCAAATTCG
The DNA here is from genome assembly GCA_003132085.1 of Oxalobacteraceae bacterium. Classification (GTDB taxonomy): domain Bacteria; phylum Pseudomonadota; class Gammaproteobacteria; order Burkholderiales; family Burkholderiaceae_D; genus PKWO01. The sequence continues at coordinate 1,868 of PKWO01000391.1, forward strand.
ATTTGTTGCAATACATCTTCGTAGGCCGGGATCATGCTGCCTTCCGGCAAACCTAGCGCGCTCGCCAGTTCGTTCGAAAAATGCTCCGCTTCGGCGACTCCATAGCCGTCATTTTCGCCCTCTTTGGCAAAGAGCGCCGCATTGCGCCACATCGGCTGGCCGTCTGTGCGCCAGTAAATATTGAATGACCAGCGCGGCAACGGTTCGCCTGGATACCATTTTCCCTGACCAAAGTGCAATAATCCGCCTGGCGCAAAATGATCCTTGAGGCGATAAGTAAGTTGATGCGCGAGGTCGCGTTTCTTGTCGCCATGCGCATCGGTATTCCATTCGGCGCCATCCATATCGTCGATTGACACGAAGGTCGGTTCGCCGCCCTGGGTCAGACGCACGTCTTGCTTCTTCAAGTCGACATCGACGCTTTGACCGAGGAGGTTGATATTTTCCCAGTCCGCTTCACTGTACGGCTTGGTCACCCGCGGGTCTTCGTGGATGCGGGTAACTTTCATTTCGTGATGAAATACCACTTCCGCCTTGTCGGTGGAACCGGACACCGGCGCGGCGGATGATGGCATAGCGGTACAGGCCAGCGGGATATGGCCTTCGCTGGCGAGCATGCCCGAGGTCGGGTCCAGCCCGATCCAGCCGGCGCCCGGTATGTATACTTCGGCCCATGCGTGCAGGTCGGTAAAGTCGGCTTCCGGTCCGCTCGGGCCATCCAGCGATTTTTGATCCGCGGCAAGCTGGATCAGGTAGCCGGAGACAAAGCGCGCGGCGAGACCCATACTGCGCAGGATTTGCACCAGCAGCCAGCCGCTGTCGCGGCACGACCCCGAGCGTTTTTGCAAGGTTTCGTCGGGTTTTTGAACGCCCGGTTCCATGCGCACCAGATACCCGATATCTTTTTGCAGGCGTTGATTGATGCCGACCAGGAAGTCGTTGGTGAGCAAATCTTTCTTCAAGAGATCGCGTTTGGCATCCTCTATCCACTTTTGCTGCAACGGGCCGGTTGGGTCCGCTTGCAGGTAGGCGCCCAACTCGGTCGTTAATTGCGGGGTGTATTGGAAAGGGAAATGCTCGGCATATTTCTCGACAAAGAAATCAAACGGGTTGATCACCGTCATGTCGGCAACCAGGTCGACCACGAACTCCAGTATGTCGGACTTTTCCGGAAAAACCAGACGGGCGATGTAATTACCGTAAGGATCTTGCTGCCAATTGATAAAGTGTTGCTCGGGTTTGACCGATAACGAGTATGACAGGATAGGCGTGCGCGTATGCGGGGCGGGACGTAGGCGCACTTCATGCGGCGACAAACCGACCAATCGATCGTATTGGTAGCTGGTCTTATGGTGCAGCGCGATGCGGATTGCCATGAAATAGTGCCTTTCAATCAATATTGGAAGCGGGCTGGTTGGACTGCTACCGAAACGTGGAAAGATGGTTCTATTAACTATACGCAGGAATCATACCCGTAAAGTATATAGGGTCGATGCGCATTGTTGGTGCATTGGCAACGAATTTTTGCAAGCAGTTTTCCATTTGAATTGGCAAGTGCGTTCGTCCCAATTATTCGATTTCGCGGTGGGAGGCGAACCGACAAAAAGGGTGGTACGCTTGCCGTTATTGACAGTTACGACCTGCGGCTCGCGCATGCGTTGCTTGCCGCGGTTTATTCATATCATCATGGACATGGAAAATACAACACGCAGCATAGATTCCTGGGTTCAGTTTCTCAGCGAAAATGAAATTCCGGTATTGCGGCAAACCGTGCGCAATCTGGCCGCTGCCCGCGACAACATCGAAAAGGTCAATGGACGGGAAATATCGACCATCGTATTGAACGATCCGCTGATGACCTTGCAGATGCTGGCGTATATTCGAACGTTTCACGGTTCGCGCGTGCTGAAGGAAATTACCACGGTGGCACACGCGACGATGATGCTGGGGGTCGAGCCATTTTTCCGGCATTTCGAGAAATTGCCGGTGGTCGAAGAAGCCCTCAAGCCTTATCCGCAGGCCCAGTTGCGCTTGCTGCAAGTTATTCGGCGCGCGCAGCGCGCTTCAATCTATGCATTCAATTGGGCAACCTGGCGTTACGACATGAATCCGGAGGAGGTGACCATTGCCGCATTGTTGCATGATGTCGCCGAAATCCTTCTACTATGCTTCGCGCCCCAGCAGGCATTGCAAATTTATGGGTTGCAGCAGGCGGATCGCAGCCTGCGCAGCGCAGTTGCGCAGGAAAGCGTACTCGGTTTCCGCCTGATGGATCTGCAACGCGCGTTGTGCAGGCATTGGCAATTGCCGGAGTTATTGTTGGCTTTGATGGATGATGCGCACGCCGAAAAAGCGCGCGTCAAAACGGTCAAGCTGGCTGGGGACTTGGCTCGTCATTCGGCCAACGGCTGGGACGATGCGGCGCTGCCGGACGATTACACTGCGATCGAAGCGCTGCTCAATATCAGCCACGAGGAACTGCTCCATCGGCTTGGACCGCACCCGGAGATTTCACCGGACCTGCCCTCAACCTGACCAATTCCCGTGTTCGGTCAACATGATTGACCGTTTTTTCAGAAAGGATATTGAGTGAAATCAAGACTCGCGGCGCTGGTTTTGCTGGCGCTAATTTGTGTTGCCGCATTCGCTTCCGGTGCACCGTGGTATAAATGGCAAAACAGGATCGATAGAACGATCCTGTGCGCACAAACTTCTCCCGGCGATATTTGGGACAAGTATGACGGACCCTATATGGAGTCGCGCTGCAAGAAGCAGGGTAATCCGCAATAATCGAATGGCGGTCGATCAGGTTTTCGATTGCCTTAGATCAGCCCCGGGAGCAAGACGGAAGGCGACTATTTTTACCATGTCGGCGAGTGGCTTCATCGCTGCAAAACCTTGCGGCAGGCAAGGTTTTGCAGTTCGGTTGACTAATTAATTCCAGTCGTCGCTACCGCCGCCCCCGCCGCTATCCCAGGAGGAGCTGTCCGACACGCCGAAGTCGTTTCCGCCCATATCGTCGGGAACGCTCCGGTTGTTGTTCTGCGGCGTGTCGTAAATGACTTCGTTACGATCCCGGTCGGTAAAATGGTGCATCAATTCTTCACCAGCAACAATTCCGGCGCCGACGGCAGCGCCCGTTGCCAAACCACCCAGAATTCCAGAGCCCATGCCGCCACCCGGTTGGCCGCCAACCATGCCTGGCCCGTAGGACTGCATGGTTGCGCCGGGGCCATATCCGGGGTTGCCGCCGCCGGCGACAACCGTATTGCGCCGTCCGAGTGCGCGCACGATAAAAAAGAATAGCGCGATCAAACCGATGATGATCAGCGGGGTGACCCAGCCCCCAACATCGCTGCCACCGGAGCGGGCCACTTGGCGCGAGAAACCTGGTTGCGCCGATTGCACCGATTGTGCCGATTGCACCGATTGGGTCGGCGGACGCACCCCGGAAATGCGGGCCTGCAGCTCATGTATCTTTTGCGGATTGGCGAAGTTGAGGCTGGGCTCCAGCCTTTCCGCCGTATTGAGTTCAATTCCTGCGTCGTGGAGATGGCCTTGCTTTGCCATCAATTCGGCTTCCACAAAATGCGCCTTGGCACTATTCGGATGATCGTGAAGCACTTTATCCATCATCGACTGGGCGTCGTCAAACCTGCCGGCCTCTGCGGCGTCGTAGACTTGGTGAATGGTGGCATCTGCTCCGGCCGCGNNAGCGTCAGTAACGCAGGGCCGATTACGGATTTTATAAACATAGTTGCAACTCCTTAAAAGTTACTGCAGCAGTTTGGGGCGGAGACAGGGTAAATCAAGCGTCCGATTTCGCCACCTTACATGATATTTTGGGGTAAAGCCGATATTGCCGCCGCTTTCGTTAGCGGAGGGCAATGATTATTGCTCAATAGTCCAGTCATGCACTGTCATGTTTTTCAGCCTAATCTTTAATCTTATTGCTTACCCCACCGTTGCTCCATCGCCTGACGCACATTTTTCAGCACACTGTTCCAATCGCCGACGGCCGGCTGCCTGAATAAGCGCGCGGTCGGATACCAAGGACTATCTTCGCGTTCCCTCAGCCAGCGCCAATCAGGCTGGAAAGGCAGCAGTATCCAAACCGGCTTGCCCATGGCTGCTGCCAGATGAGCTACGGCGGTATCGACGGTGATGACCAGATCCATTAACGCGATCAGCGCTGCGGTATCGGCAAAGTCATGCAATTCATCGCCGAAATAACGAACTCCTGTGCGCTTATCCAATATCGTCCGGTCGGTCGGCTTCAGCGTGTTCTGCAAACAGTAGAGCTGCGATTGATCGTCTGCGATGTTGAGGAAATCCGCGNNGGGCTTGTGGCGGTCAGCTTGGTGCGCCACACATCGACCATCGCCGGATCGGCGAACAGGTAGGGAATCTCTGCTGGAACGGTTGCAAGGCTGGTGCCGCAGGCCAGCGGCAGGCTCAATAGCGGGCAATGAAATTCAAACGGCGGCAAGGCTTCGCCATCCGCCACCAGGTGTGTGACTCCGGCCAGTCCGGTCAGCAGGGATCGGAGCGCGAGCGGCGCCTGAAGGATGACGGTCGCTCCCTTGTCTGCGGCCAATTTGGCATACCTGCAGAAATGCAGCGTGTCACCCACCCCCTGCTCCGCATGCAAAAGAAGGGTCTTTCCTTGCAGCGGCTCACGGCCTGACCATTGCGGTTGGGCGAAATGATGTTTGCGTGCCTGGAAAGACTCCGTCAGCCAGCGCCATTCGTATTGGCGCCAACCTTCGGAAAAATCGCCCAACAGCAATTTGCACATGCTTTCGTTCCAATGCGCCTGGGCCAAATCCGGTTTGATGTCCAGCGCGCGGCGGTAACTGGCGATTGCTTCCTCAATGCGGGCCTGATCGTTCAGGGTGCTGCCGAGGTTGTTATGGCCTTCGGCATAGTCTGGTCGTATTGCCAACGCTTGGCGATGGCAGGCTTCCGCTTCTGCCAGCCGGCCCTGCCGACAGAGGACGCTGCCTAGATTGCTGTATGCCTGCGCAGTGTGCGGGTTAATCTGCAACGCCCGTCGATGGAAGGCTTCCGCAGCCGGCAATTCGTTCGCTTCTGCCAGCGCTAAGCCGAAGTTGCTCTGCGCTTGCTCGTCGTTCGGCAGCAATTCTGCGGCGCGGTGCATTGCCCGCAACGCTTCTCCATGCTTTCTCTGTAATTTCAGCATGACACCCAGCAATTTCCAGCCGAATCCGTGGTCCGGCAAACGCCTGGTCAATTCGATCGCAGCAGTTTCGCCTTCGGCGATGCGGCCTTGGTCCAACATATCCACCAGTGCTCGCATCTCGGACAGATCCGGTTGCGCCGCTGCCTGTCGCGCAGTTTCCGTCTGGTCGGTGTTTGATTGCGGTTCAGGTTCATTAATGGCCATGGCAAATCGGTGGTGTGTAGGGTGGGCGACTCGTCGCAGTGCAGTCTCCTGAAATTTTCATCAACGATAACGTAAATTAAGCACGGCCATGGCATTTTTCAGTTTGACCAATGAATCGGCTATTGTTCAACGCCGGTTGCACGGGTATCCGGGAAATGAGTTGATGTATCATTTCGTCCGTTACCGACGCAATACCTGAACCAACCTGAAGTTGTGAGGCAGGTTCATGCACCCGTTGGAAGTGCGTCTCGGCGTCCACATAATGGCAGGCCGAGGCATATCATCGACACCTTTCATATCTCGCGAGGGCAAGCATGCATTTTCAACCACTCTGTTCCGGCGCCGGTTTGCGCCAATTGTTGCGGCGCGCGCCGATTGCCTTGATGGCATTTTCTTTGGCTGCGAGCGCACCCGTTGCGGTCACCGCGACCGAGGTACAGCCGCCCTTCACCGTTAACGGCATGAAACAGAGTATACGTCCTGGCGACGATTTCAACGGTTATGTCAACGGCGGCTGGATCGACAGCACCGCGATTCCCGCTGACAGAAGTCATTGGGGAATTGACGGGCAGATCGCGGAGGAGACCGATAAACGTGTCGCCAAACTGATAGAGGACGCCGCCAAGGGTGGGGCCGGCAGGACCGCCGACGCCCGCCGGGTCGGCGTTTTTTATGCGTCATTCATGGATGACTCGGGGATAGAAGGCAAGGGCCTGACTCCGCTGCGACCGCTGTTGCAACGCATCGCATCGATCTCGGACAAGAGTGCTTTGGCGCGCCTGTTGGGCAGCACACTGCGGGCCGATGTGGACCCCCTGAACGCCACCAATTTTTTTACTGAAAATCTGTTCGGTTTATGGGTCGCGCAAGGCTTGCATGATCCGGCACATTATCAAGCATACCTGCTGCAGGGCGGGCTTGGCTTGCCGGATCGGGAGTACTACCTGTCCAAGGATGGCAAGATGGCGGAAATTCGCGCCAAGTATTTGGCGCATATTGCCACCATCTTCAAGTTGGCCGGATTCAAGGACGCCGACCGGCGCGCGGCGCGGGTGTACAGTCTGGAGCGTAAGATCGCACTTTCGCATGCCCGCCGGGAAGACTCCGAAGATATTGCGAAGGCTGATAATACCTGGTCCGGCGACGATTTCGCAGACAAGGCTGGCGGTCTGGATTGGGCGGCGTTTTTTGACGGCGCAGGGTTAGCCCGGCAGCAGACTTTCGGCGTTTGGCACCCCGGTGCGGTCAAGGGAGAAGCTGCGCTGGTAGGCGCAATTCCGCTGGCGGTCTGGAAAGACTACCTCCGCTATCACGCGATCAATCATTTCTCCGACGATTTGCCGAAGACATTTGCGGATGCGCATTTTGCTCTCTACGGTACCGTGCTGTCAGGCACGCCGGAGCAACAGGCGCGCTGGAAGCGCGCAGTTGAAGCGACTAATGCCGCGTTGGGCGACTCGGTCGGCCATCTGTATGTCGACCGGTATTTTTCGGCGGATGCCAAGGCAAGGGTGCAGGCCATGGTTGGCAATATCGTCAAATCCTTTGCGCTGCGCATCGATCGTCTGGACTGGATGGCGCCGGCAACCAAGATTCAAGCCAAGGAGAAATTGAAAACCCTCTATGTGGGTGTCGGGTATCCGGATCGATGGCGCGATTACACCGGTCTGGAGATATTGCCGAACGATGCGCTTGGCAATGCGATGCGCGCGGAAGAATTCGCGTATCGGCGCGAGATCGCCAAATTCGGAAAGCCGGTAGACCGAACCGAGTGGGCCATGTTGCCGCAGGTGGTCAATGCGGTGAATTTGCCGCTACAGAATGCCCTCAACTTTCCCGCCGGTATTCTGCAGCCGCCAAGCTTCGACCCGGCGGCCTCCGATGCGAGCAATTACGGTGCTATAGGCGCGGTGATCGGGCACGAAATCAGTCATAGTTTTGATGATCAGGGCAGTCAATTCGACGCGGAGGGCGGTTTGCGGAACTGGTGGAGTCAAGACGATCTAGCGCATTTCAAGAAGTCCGCTGCGGCGCTCGCCGCGCAATTCTCCGCTTATCATGCGTTTCCTGATCTGGCGGTCAATGGGCAACAGACCTTGAGCGAAAATATTGCCGATCTCGCCGGTCTTACCGTTGCATACGACGCTTACCATGCGTCGCTGGTCGACCAGTCGGCAGCTTCAGATCAGCAATTCTTCGTCGCCTTCGGCGAGAGCTGGCGCGAAAAGACGCGCGACAAGGCACTGCGCAGGCAAATCGCCACCGATGGCCATGCGCCGGCGCAGTATCGCGTTGCGACCGTGCGCAATCTCGACGCATGGTATGCTGCTTTCGATGTAAAGCCGGGTCAAAGGCTATACCTGGCACCGGAGTCGCGCGTCAGAATCTGGTAGCCGATCCTGCAGACGGCGCGGGACTTATCACGCGTTCCGGAGGGTTGATCGCGTTATTCGGCGTTACGCCTGAAATCGCGTACTTCGATTTCCTCCGCCTCGTCAATTGTCGAATAGCGTTACGAAAAGCGATCACGTGTCATCTTCTCCATCCATACTGCGGGCTTTGCGTGACGATTATTTTTTTCCGCGCGCTGTTCATATTGTTGCTGGCGCTTACCATGCTGGCCCCTGGCAAGCTTGGCACTTATGCGAGTCTGGTCGATTGGCCGACCATTGCAACCTTGGCCGGATTGCTGGTGCTGACCAAGAGTTTGGAGGCTAGCGGATATCTGACCCATCTTGGCGTTCATCTTATCGCGTTAATGCCCACTGAACGTGCATTGGCCTTTTTCCTGGTATTGGCAACCGCGGCGCTGTCGATGTTTCTCACCAACGATGTTGCGTTGTTTGTGGTTGTGCCGCTCACACTGGGCTTGCGGGCCACGATGGCGTTGCCGACCACACGGCTCATTGTGTTTGAGGCGCTGGCAGCCAATGCCGGTTCCGCACTCACTCCGATCGGCAATCCGCAAAATTTATTTCTCTGGCAGATTTCTCAAATTTCATTCGGCAGCTATTGCTTGTCCATGTTGCCGCTGTTGGCGATAGTCATGGCCGTTCTGCTGCTGATGACCAGTGTAACGTTTGCCGGCCGCAAACTGTCGGTGGAACCGGGCGCGGAGACGACTCCGGTGGTGTCGAAACTGCGGACCTTGTCGTTGCTGCTGTATCTGCCGTTCCTGGTGCTGACCGATCTGCATTTCGCCGTGGTTGCGTTGTTGCTGGTATTGATGATCTTCTTTTTTGTCGATCGCAACGTGTTGGCCCGCACCGATTGGGGGCTGATACTGGTATTTATCCTGATGTTCGTCGATCTACGGCTACTTGCGCAACAACCGTTGATTCGCACGGCAATCGAATCAATCGGTCTGGCTCATTCACCGCGGCTCTATATTGCGGGGATCATCGCCTCGCAGCTCATCAGCAATGTACCGGCTGCGATTTTGCTGGCTGAATATACCAAGGATTGGCGGTTGATTGCTTATGCGGTCAATGTCGGCGGTTTCGGTTTTGTGTTGGGGTCGCTGGCCAATCTCATCGCGTTGCGCATGGCGCGCAAGCGTAGCGCATGGGTTTTGTTTCATGCCTATTCGTTGCCTTTTCTGTTGCTCTCCGGCAGTCTGGTTTATGTGTATTTATTTATGGGCTAGCCGACCGAGCCGAACGCACGCTGAGATATTTCAGTCCGCAAATTCGACGCGATTGCGGCCGTTTTGCTTGGCCAGGTAAAGCGCCGCATCTGCTTTGGCCAAGGCAGCATCGACATCTGCTATGCCCATGCCCGCCATGGTAACCCCGATGCTAGAGGTCATTGATAGCGTAACTCCTTCATTGTTCGATATCTTGTTTGCCTCGATTTCCCGGCGCAGACGTTCCGCCACGACGCGTGCCTCTGCAGGCGTCGTGTCAGGCAGCAAAATGGCGAATTCATCGCCGCCAAAGCGACCCAGCAGATCAATGCGGCGCAGCACTCTTTGGCAGGCATCGACAAACCCGACAATTGCCAGGTCGCCGAGCGCATGTCCGTGGGTGTCGTTGATCTGCTTGAAGTTGTCAATATCCAGCATGAGTATGGCAAGATTGGAGTTGTATCGTTGAGCCCGATTTAATTCCATCTCAGCCTTGGAAATAAAGTAGCGTCGGTTGGCAATTCCTGCAAGGGTATCCGTGTTGGCCATTTGCGAGAGCGCTTCCTGTTGGCGTAGCAGCGCCCAGTGTTCGCGCAGGNNAGAGCAGCAGCAGGGCGATCATCGCCCCCCATGCGCGCTGTCGCCAGCCCGCCAGCCAGTCGGCGTCCGCTTCACCGGAAACAATGATGAACGGCAGGTCGCCGACCTTGCGCACACCGTACAGGCGGCTCTCGCCATCAAGAAGAGATTGGGAATGGAAGGTCGTAAAACTTTTGCCGGACGCAACGAACGCTTTGAGCAGCGGTTGATTCACCGTTTTTCCCAGCATATCCGGCACTGCGGGCTTTCTCGCCAGCAAGCTAAGCCATGTATCGGCAATCATGATGGTTCCATGCTGACCAACCGGCGCCTGTTCAAGCCAGTTGGAGAAAAAATTCAGGTCAACTGCTATGCCTGCCAAGCCGTGAAGCCCGGATGAAGAGTCAGGAAAACGTCGGACCTGAGTGACGGACAGCCGCCCCGCTTGGTTGAGGTACATGTGCGAAACAAACGTTTCGCGCTGCGGGTCAGCCTGCGCTGCCTGACACCATTCCCGTTGACTGGCATCAACACCAACTTTGGCATTCGTGTGGGTAACGATGCAATGTTCGTCGCTAAGCCCAACGCCAACTGCATTGGGCAGAGTTTTTCGCTTGGCATCAATAAACGCCGATATACGTGCTTGCCGAACCGGGTCAGGATCGGGGTAGCGCAATTCTGTCAATGGAACATGGCCGACAATGTCACGCAATACATAGTCCGAGTTCTGCATGGACCCCTTGATCCACTCACCGACCAGGTAGCTGGCATTGGTGACCCGCATTCGGGTCGCCTGTTCTTCATTCAGATAGGAGACGTGAAGATCGTAGGCCGCTACTGTGGCCAGCACCAGGCAAAACAATATGCAATAGAGAAGGCTTTTGCGGTATTCAGACATCGGAGAACTTCACGGAGAACTTCGGGGGAGCGATAGGTATCGTCGCGGTTACGGGTCAGGGAAGATCAGTCATTTAGGTCTCGAGCCGATTGAATCATCAATGTCGTTTTGCAACTATACCGCCAGCATACGTTGGCAAAGGCTCTCGAATTTTACAGTGCATCCCCCCAATCTGCCAAACATGTCGAACATGAATGCACTCCGAGCCTCGAGCGGACCAATGCGGAGGGGAATGCCAATTAATCGGCCCCGCCTTACAAGCGGACGATGGCTGCCGTCGGTCTGGCGCGCTCCGGTCTATCTCCACTCTGCGACGAAGGTGTCGCGAAATGCACGAAGCCAATCCAGCCGGGCTTCTCCGAGTTTGCGCCCGGCGGCCGTTTGCATGCTGGCCGGCAGTTTTGCCAGCTTAAGCTCAATATGATCAAGCGCAAAGGCGCGGTCGTCCAGAACCCGGTGCGCTGCCAGAGGGTCGGTAGGATGTGCCAATGCCGATCCCATTCGCCCCGCAGTGTAATACAGTCGCGCGAGCCCCACCGCACCCAAAGCGTCCAGCCGGTCCGCATCCTGCACAATCATTGCTTCAATTGTTGCCGGCGCAATCGACGCCGAAAAGCTGTGCGCCTCGATCGCATGCGTCACGCCATCAAGTTTATCTGGGGGAAAGCCGGCCTTCGCCAATCGGCCGCATGCGAGCCGAGCTGCCAGTCGCGAAGCCTGAGAGCGATCAGGATGATTTTTCGGCAGGTTGACCAAATCATGCAAATAGCAGGCGGCCTGGACCACCATCGCGTCGGCTTTCGGGTATTCCGCCAGCAGTGTCCCGGCGACTTGCCAGACACGATTCAAATGGTTAATGTCATGGGCGCCATCGTCTTGATTGTCCGCCGAGGCGATTGCTAGCAGACGCGACTTCCAGTCAATCAGAATTTCGTGCATGCAGAAGTCCGAAAAAGTTGTTTTTGGTGGGACTGTTAGATTAAGTTATTTTTCAGCGGGCCGCATCGGGGGCGGTGCCGAATGCACTATTTTTCCGCCGCTCCGGTCGGAATCGTTGTCGCCAGCTTGGGCATTTTGTGACTCCAGGGCTGCGCAGATTCGAGTTGCGTGGCGAGTTGCAACAGCCGCGCTTCGCTGCCGAAAGGGCCGCAGAACTGAACGCCCAGCGGCAGACCCTGGGCCGTCCAATGCAATGGAACGCTCATGGCGGGCGTGCCGGTCAGGTTGGCAAGCTGGGTAAACGGCACGAAGCTCAAGCTGTCACGGGCAATCTGATCGACCATGCCGTCTGTCAGAGACAAGCGTGCAAGCATACTCAACAGTCCCGAATGCAGCAGCAGGCCAAGCATTGAATTTTTCCATCCAGGCAGATCTGCCTCGCCGTGAAGAATCGGAGGCCGCGCCAGTGTAGGAGTCAGGTAGACATCGTGCTGACCGTAGAAGTCGCCGAGCGCCCGGCCAAACTGATTCCATTTGCGATGGCTGCTGACATATTGCCCGGCGTTCATCGCACGGCCCAGCACGCCGAGTACGCGAGTCAGCATCTCGAAATCGCCGTATTGCGCGCCCGTTGCGCGGGCTTCTGCGATGGTAGCGGCAACTTGGCCGTAATATAGATGGATAAAGCACCGTGCCAATTCACCCCCATCGTAATTGGGTGCTCCCTCAACCACGTCGTGACCAAGCGCCTCCAGCAATTTGGCAGCGTTCTGGACGGCGGCGATTGCCTCCGTATGCACCGGGGTGCCAATTGGAGAGTGCGTACTGAAGGCAATGCGCAGGCGACCCGGCGCCTGAACGGCTAGCGCCGCGAACGGTTCGGTAGCCGGAGCGATGATGAAGGGATCGCCAGCAGCCGCGCCGCTGAGTATATCCAGCGCCAGCGCAGTATCGCGAACGCTGCGGGAAACGACCAGATCGCTGGATGCGCCTTCCCAGACCTCCCCCGTGGCGGGACCGACCGAAACGCGCCCCCGGGAGGGCCGCAATCCGAATAGCCCGCAGCAACCCGCAG
>PKWO01000344.1 GCA_003132085.1 Oxalobacteraceae bacterium
TGGAATTGCAACGCTCTCGTTGCCAGGCCGACGATCAAAGCGGCTCCGCATGTTCGACCATCAACTGCACCCGCGTCACCCCGTTATACTCATTGGCATCCAGCCGGTATGCCACCTTGGCTTTGGCCGGCAATGCGTCGCTGTGACCAAACCAGATGGCATCGTAGTTGCGGCCATCCTTTTCCAGCAGCAACTTCAAGTGCCTTTCTTTTAATACGCGCTGGTTGACTACCTTGAATTCGTCGCAAAACACTGGCGGCGCAAATCCTTGTCCCCACACCTGGGCATCGATCAACTCGATGAATTGCGTCGTAAAATAAGCATCTTCGAGCGCGCCGTCGGTTTCCACCACGCGTTCCAGTTGTTGAACATTGAGCCAGGTGCGGCCGACTTGTTCGAATGCTTGCGCAAACGCATCAAAGGCGTCCGCGCGTATGGTCAGTCCGGCAGCCATCGCATGCCCGCCGAATTTGTCTATCAGTGTCGGCGCATGCTTGGAAACCAAATCCAGCGCGTCGCGCAGATGAAAACCGGCGATCGAGCGCCCCGATCCCTTGATCATGCCATCGCCGGCGGGCGCAAAGGTGATGGTCGGTCGATAATACTTGTCCTTCAGGCGCGACGCGACGATGCCGATCACGCCTTGGTGCCAGGAGGCGTCGAATACGCTGATGGTGGTGCTGTCTTTGGGATTGAAACTATCCAGCAAAGCCAGGGCGGTATCCTGCATGCCGGCTTCGATGTCGCGCCGCTCGCGGTTGATCGCATCCAGTTCTTGCGCGATCGCCCAGGCGCGGCCTTCGTCGTCGGTGGTCAGGCATTCAATGCCGAGCGACATGTCGGCCAGGCGGCCCGCGGCATTCAGGCGCGGGCCGACCGCGAAACCGAGATCAAACGGCGTCGCACGGCGTGCTTCGCGTCCGGCGGCGCGGAACAACGCGGCGATGCCGGCATGCATGCGGCCGCTACGCATGCGCTTCAAGCCTTGCGCGACCAGAATGCGGTTATTGGCATCGAGCTTGACGACGTCGGCCACCGTGCCCAGCGCAACCAGGTCGAGCAGGGCGTCCAGCTTGGGCTGGGTTTGCGCATCGAATACGCCGCGTTGACGCAGCTCGGCGCGCAAGGCCAGCAGCACGTAAAACATCACGCCTACGCCCGCCAGATTCTTGCTCGGGAAGCCGCATGCCGGTTGGTTCGGATTGACGATTACGCGGGCGGCGGGCAGCGCATCGCCCGGCAAATGGTGGTCGGTGACAACGACGTCAATGCCGCGCCGGTTGGCTTCTGCCACACCGTCAACACTGGCGATGCCGTTGTCGACCGTGATGATGATGTCGGGCGACTTTTCGCGCACTGCCAGCGCGACGATTTCCGGCGTCAATCCGTAACCGTATTCAAAGCGGTTCGGCACGATGTAGTCGACTTGCGCACCCATCGCGCGCAGTCCGCGCAGTGCAACCGCGCAAGCGGTCGCGCCGTCGCAGTCATAGTCGGCGACAATCACTAGTTTTTTCCTGGCGGCAATTGCATCCGCCAGGAAAATCGCCGCGTCATTGATGTGCAGCAGCCCGGACGGCGCAAACAGCGCGCTCAATTCACTCGAGAGTTCCTTGGTGTCGGCCAGGCCGCGCGCGGCATACAAGCGGGCCAGCACCGGATGCACGCCTTGCTGGCGCAATAATTCAGACGTGCGGAACGAATAGGAGCGGGTGGCGATACGGGTCATGTCAAGGTCATGGAAGTAAGCGTGCAAGTGACGGTTTCGCCCAGAATTTAAGCAGCGCATGTTTATTCACGGTGAATTCGCGTAGCTGCTCGCTATGGCCGACGATCAATTTTAATTGCCTGATCTTGCCGGCTTGCAGCGCGCTTAACAACGGGGCGAACCACTTCTCTTCCAGCGCATGCATGCGTTCCAGCCAATTTCCCCAGTCTTCAGCCAACGCGGCTTCGCTCAAGTTGTCGAGAACCAGCAAGCGCGGATCAGGCAGTGTCGACATGAGCATGGATACCGTGTCGTTCGCGCCGGAGAGCGCGCCCGAATGCGCATAGGATTTCGCGGCAATATCCGAACCGGCGTCGGCTCCGCCCCACAGCCATAGGGAATTCACCGGCGGCAAGCTTTGCTCCGCGCGGGCGGTATTGACCGCATGCTCATGCCATTCCATCTGCACGTCGTTTGCCAGCTTGCGCCATGCGCGCTCGCCTTCGCCGGTCGGCAGCCAGATATCGATAGGGCGCCCGCAAGCCGCGTCCGGCGTCGCCGTCCGCAAGCTGCGCCAGTCGTCGGCACGGACGAACCAGGTATCCGCGCTGCCGTACTGCAATGTTTTGCCCGCCTCCTGAAACAGCGGTTGGGCGGCATCGAACAGTGCGCGCGATTCCTGCTCGGAAAGCGGAGTGCTGCGCAAATCGGTCAATACGAGATGGTCGCGCGCGATATGGATATGTCCCGGTTGCAGCAGGAACCAGATTCCATCGTCCGGGGTCAGATGCAGGTCACGCATGCGGCTCACCGCCAGCGCCGGGCTGCTGTCGGCGACCAGCCGGCGCGTCAGGCCAAGTTCCCCGGCCAGCCAGCTTTCATGCGGCAGCGTGCGTGAAAAAGGGTCGAATGCCCGGCATACCGGTGTTTTTGCCCGCGCAACCAGCATGGAAAGGGCCGGCGTATTCAACGCCCGCAACAAATCCGGGGCCATTTCCGGCGACGGCAGACCGAAAGGTAAAAGGATATCGAAATGACTCATGCCGCATTGTATGGCAAACTGCGGTCTGAATTCAGGAGCAATCGATTGAGTATCTTTAAAAAACTACCGTTTGAATGGGTTGTGGGCTTGCGCTATACCCGTGCCGGGCGGCGTAGCGGCCGCAACAGTTTTATTTCCTTCATTTCGCTGATATCGATGGCCGGCATTGCTCTGGGCGTGGCCGCATTGATTGTCGTGCTGTCGGTGATGAACGGATTCCAGCAAGAAGTGCTGGATCGCATGGTGTCGGTGTTGTCGCATATCGAAGTGACCGACGCCTCCGGCGCCATGAGCGACTGGCAGGCGGTCGCGAAAGAAGCGTTCCAGAATAAGGAAGTCAAGGGCGCGGCGCCCTACACGTCTTCGCAAGCGCTGCTGCTGAATGACGGCACGTTGCGCCCGGCGCTGATACGCGGCGTGCTGCCGCAAGAGGAACCGAAGGTGTCCGAGGTGGCATCGCAGATAAAACAAGGCCGGTTTGACGATCTGCGGGCCGGTGAATTCAATATTGTGCTGGGCAGCGGGCTGGCGCGCGCGCTGCAGGTTGACGTCGGGCAAAAAGTTACGCTGGCCGCAATCGAGGGGCAGATTACGCCGGCCGGCGTGGTGCCGAGACTGAAGCCGTTCCGGGTGGTCGGCATATTCGATTCCGGCGAATATGAATACAATTCGACGCTGGCCTTCATCCACATTGAAGATGCGCAGAAGATGTTCCATCTCGACGCGCCGATGGGCCTGCGTCTGCGGGTAGCGGACATGCATCGGGCGCCGCAGGTCGCGCATGAACTGGCCGTTACCTTGAGCGGCCAACCGCTGCTGCGCGACTGGTCGCAACAAAATCGCACCTGGTTTGCCGCCGTGCAGACCGAGAAACGCATGATGTTCCTGATCCTTGCGCTGATCATTGCGGTGGCCGCATTTAATTTGGTGTCGACGCTGGTGATGACGGTGACCGACAAGCAAGCCGACATTGCGATCTTGCGCACGCTGGGCGCATCGCCCGCTTCGATCATGAAAATCTTCATGATTCAGGGGGCGGTCGTCGGGCTGTTGGGGACGGCGATAGGGGGCGGACTCGGTGTCCTTGTGGCCTTGAATATCGACGTCATCGTGCCTTTTATCGAACATCTGCTGGGTGTGCAATTTCTCTCCAGCGACGTGTATCTGATTTCCGAATTGCCGTCGGATCTGCAATGGCCGGACGTCTGGAAAATTGCCGGGATGGCGGTAGTACTGGCTTTTCTGGCGACGCTTTACCCGAGTTGGGCGGCGGCCCGGGTCCGGCCGGCCGATGCATTGCGATATGAATAAAAGGAGCGCAGCATGAAATTGATCGGCCTATTCGATTCACCCTATGTGCGCCGCGTGGCGGTGTCCATGCGTTTGCAAGGCTTTGCGTTCGAGCATGTCGCTTTGTCGGTATTTCGGCATATCGACGAAATGCGCAAAATCAATCCGTTGGTCAAGGTGCCGATGCTGGTGCTCGACAACGGCGAACAATTGATAGAAAGCAGTTTCATCCTCGATTACCTGGATGGCGAAGTGGCGCCGGAGCGGCGTTTGATACCGGCATCCGGGGCGGCGCGCAGACGGATACAGCAGCAATGCGCAATCGCGTTGATCGCTGCCGAGAAAGCGGTTCAGGCGTATTACGACACGCAATTGCGCCCCGCAGAATTTACCTACCAGCCGTGGGTCGAGCGTTGCGTCGGACAAATGCATGACGCGTTTGCGTTGATCGAGGCGCAGCCGGAGCCGGCGCTCTTGGCAGTGTTGTCGGGCGCGGCGATCACGCAGGCGGATATCACCGGCGCCGTTGCGCTGCGCTTTGCGCGCTACGTGCATCCTGCGCAGTTTCCGGCAGATCGTTATCCGCGGCTGGAGCAACTGTCCTCTTATTGTGAAGCTTTGCCTGCGTTTCTCGAAACGCCGTTGGAATGATCATGGAACCTGCCGTACTATCTTGCCGCGGTCTCGGTAAAACTTTTACCCAGGGAAAATATTCGGTCAAAGTCCTGGACGGCATAGATTTCGATATCGTCAAAGGAGAACGGGTGGCGATCGTCGGCGCATCCGGTTCCGGTAAGTCGACCTTGCTGCATTTGCTGGGCGGGTTGGATACGCCGACCGCCGGTAGCGTCACGTTGCTGGGGCGCGATTTCGCCAGTCTGGATGAGAAAACCCGTGGCGACCTGCGCAACACATCGCTGGGATTCGTGTATCAGTTCCATCACTTGCTGCCGGAGTTTTCGGCGCTGGATAACGTCGCGATGCCGTTGATGATCCGACGCATGCCGCGTGAACAGGCGCGGCAAGCCGCCAATGCGATCCTGACTCAGGTAGGTTTGGCCGAACGGGTTACCCACGTGCCCGGCGAGTTGTCAGGCGGCGAACGCCAGCGGGTGGCGTTGGCGCGTGCATTGGTGACGCAACCGGCTTGCGTGCTGGCCGATGAGCCGACCGGCAATCTTGATCGCGCTACCGCGCACAAGACATTCGATTTGATGCTTGAACTATCACACACGCTGGGCACCGCGTTTGTGATCGTAACCCACGACATTGAACTGGCGAGGCATTGCGACCGCGTCTTGCGCTTGTCGGAGAATGGCTTGCAACCGTATGTCGAGCGTGCCGACTAATTCATTGTTCCGGATAGCGCAGACGGACGCGCCTGAAGCAGGTTCGCCGTTGCCATCCCGCATATGCCTATAGTATGTGGATAGATACGCATTGCCACCTCGACGCCCATGAATTCGTGGGTGAAGAGAACCTGATAGCCGAACGCTCGGCGCAACAGGGTGTGTCGTGCATCGTGATCCCGGCAGTGGAGCGCGCCAACTTTGCGGGTGTGGCGGCGTTGGCGCAGCGCCAGCCGAATTGCCGCTACGCGCTGGGCATTCATCCGATGTACGTGCCGCAGGCGCAAGAGGTCGATTTGCAGGCGTTGCGGGATGCGATGCCGGCCGTCCTGCAGGATGCGCGCTTCGTCGCCATCGGCGAAATCGGGTTGGACTTTTTTGTGCCGGCATTGCGCGACGGCCCGCTGCGTGAAAAGCAGGAATATTTTTACGTCGAACAACTGAAGATTGCGCGCGACTTCGGCTTGCCGGTGTTGTTGCATGTGCGGCGTTCGCAAGACAGCATACTCAAATATCTGCGCCGCATTGCGGTACCCGGCGGCATTGCGCACGCATTCA
>PKWO01000516.1 GCA_003132085.1 Oxalobacteraceae bacterium
TTTGATTGGCAAACAAATCCAGCCCGCCCCGCGCGTTGATTTTAGCGCGCAAAAACTCATTGCGCTTGTCGGCCTTGGCCCAGGTAAAGTCGGCGCGCAACGGAAACGATTGCGGCGTCACATCCGGCACACCTTGCAAGCGAAGGATGAACGGGCGCACAAACAGCAGGAACGTAACCAAGCTCGACACCGGGTTGCCGGGCAAGCCGAGGAAAAATGCCGTGCCGCCCTGCTCGGCTCGATTCACCTCGCCGAACGCCAGCGGCTTGCCCGGCTTGACCGCGATTTGCCACAGATTCAGACGCCCTTCCGCCTCGACCGCCGGCTTCACATAGTCTTCCTCGCCCACCGAGACCCCGCCGGAGGTGATAATCAAGTCATGCGACTGCGCGGCGCGGCGCAACGTATCGCGGGTAGCCGTCAGCGTATCCGGCACGATGCCGTAGTCGGTGAACCCGCAACCGAGGTTTTCCAGCAAGCCGCGCAGCGTATAGCGATTGGAGTTATAGATAGCACCCGGCCGCAACGGCTCGCCAGGCATCGCCAATTCATCACCGGTAAAAAAGACCGCAACGCGTAATCTGCGGACCACCGGCAAACTGGCGATGCCGACCGAAGCTGCCAAACCAAGCTCTTGCGCACGCAAACGCGTGCCGGCCTTCAAAATCACATCGCCGACCCGGATATCTTCGCCGGTACGGCGTATCCACTCCCCGGCTTGCGGCGCGTGCCGGACCGTGACAATCTCAGCGTCGGGCGTTTTGCCCGGCTCGCATTGCTCTTGCATCACTACCGCATCGGCGCCGTCGGGAATCATCGCGCCGGTAAAAATCCGCGCGGCAGTGCCCGCTTGCAACGCCGAGCCAACATGCCCGGCCGGAATGCGTTGACTGACTTTTAATATCGCCGCCCCGCCGGCACAGTCGGCCGCCCGCACCGCATAGCCGTCCATCTGCGTGTTGTCCATCGGCGGGACATTCAACTGCGAGGTCTGCGCGGTGGCGAGGGTTCGCCCGTTGGCGTCCAGCGTTGCCAGTATTTCAATCTCGGCAATCGGCGTTGCCGCGTTCAGCAGGAAGTCGAGTGCCTGCTGGACACTCAACATGGGCTTCTTTTCAGTCATGCTCGGCTCGAATTGGTGGTCATTGCCAAGATTGTAATGGATGTCGGGCCGACCGTCCGTTCCATGTAACTTGAGCCGGCGCTTTGGGGCTTAACCGGTCGCCTGGAATTGTCGCCGGAGCCTCGCAATATCAATCCATTTGCGCGTTTCTGATATGATCCAGGCGACATGTGGCGTTGCGATCGGTCGGCAACGGCCGAAACTGCCGAGGCAGACAAAGCACTTGGTCAGTTGAACGAAATCCCGGCATGGGTGTCTATGTCTAGCGGGCAACAATAGTTCGTGTGGCCGGGCATGTTGGTGCGTGCCAAATTTCAGATGATTTTCAAGGATGACGAATGAAGAAAAAACTTCTATGGCTGTTGCTTGCGTTCGCGACTGCAACGCAAGCGGCTACGCTCGATTCAAGCAATTTGGCGCCGCCGCTGCTTCAGCCGCTGCCGCAAGAATCTCAAGCTGCGCATTTAGTGGCCGAATTCCTGACCCGTCAACACTATAAGGCGGCACCGCTTGACGATGCAATGTCGGAAAAGATATTCGACCGCTACTTGAAGTCGCTGGACCCGGAGAAGGTATTTTTCGTGCAAGCCGACGTTGACCAGTTGGCCGGCGCCCGCACCAAACTCGACGACGCCATCTACAAAGAAGATTTGCACATTCCGTTTATCATCTTCAATCTGTATGAGCAACGCCTGACCGAACGCTTCGCTTACGCCCGCAGCTTGCTTAAGCAAGGATTCGATTTCACGCAGAAAGAAAGCTACCAGTACGCGCGGGACAAAGCGCCGTGGCCCAAATCTGAAGACGAAATGCACGATTTGTGGCGCAAGCGGGTTAAGAACGACTGGCTGCGCCTTAAGCTGGCCGGCAAAAACGACAAAGATATTGTCACAACGCTCGGCAAACGCTACGACAACTATTTGACGCACACCACCAAACTGAAAAGTGATGACGTGTTTCAAATCTTCATGAACGCCTATGCGATGTCCACCGATCCGCACACCAATTATCTGGGGCCGCGCGCATCGGAAGATTTCGACATTGCAATGAAATTGTCGTTGATCGGTATTGGCGCAGTGCTGCAGGAACGGGATGAATACACGACGATTCGGGAACTGGTTCCAGGCGGCCCCGCCGCGCTCTCCGGCANNTCGGCGTTGCACAAGGCCAACACGGCGCGATGACGGAAGTTCTCGGCTGGCGCCTTGACGATACCGTCGCCCTGATTCGCGGCGCATCGGATTCTACGGTCATGCTCGACATACTCCCGGAAGACGCCGGCCCGGACGGCAAGCACAAACTGGTTCCGCTGATTCGCAAGAAAATCAGCCTGGACCAGCAGGCGGCGAAAGAATCGATCATTGATGTGAAGGAAGGCAACAGCACGCGACATATCGGCGTAATCTCCCTGCCTACCTTCTACCAGGATTTTGGCGCTCGGCAAAATGGCGACAAAGAATTCAAGAGCGCCACCCGGGATGTGTCACGCCTGCTCGCCAAATTGAAAAAAGACAAGGTTGACAGCGTACTGATCGATCTACGCAACAATGGCGGCGGCTCATTGGACGAAGCTGTTGAACTCACCGGCCTGTTTATCGACAAAGGCCCGGTGGTGCAGCAACGCAATTCTCAAGGAAAAGTAAAAGTCGAAAGCGACACCAACGGCAGCCCTGCCTGGGATGGTCCGCTTGGCGTGCTGATTAATCGCGGCTCGGCGTCGGCCTCGGAGATTTTTGCTGCGGCAATTCAGGACTATGGTCGCGGCCTGGTGATTGGAGAGGCGAGCTTTGGCAAGGGAACGGTGCAAGGCATTGTCAACCTGGATCAGGTCGTCCATAACGACAAACCAAAATTCGGCGAATTGAAGATGACCGTCGCCCAATTTTTCCGCATCAACGGCGGCACCACGCAACTGCGCGGCGTGACGCCGGATATCAACTTCCCAGCCAGCACCGATGCTGAAACGTTCGGCGAATCCAGTTTCGACAACGCGCTGCCATGGGTGCAAATCAAGGCTGCCGACTATACGCCGGAAGGCGACCTGACCGATCTGCTGCCGATGCTGCAGACCCGTCATGACGCCCGGATAAAGAATGACAAAGACTTCCAGTACCTGCAGGAAGATATTGCCGAATTCAATCTACAGCGCAAGAAAAACCTGATCTCGCTCAACGAAGCGGAGCGGCGCAAAGAACGCGATGCAGAGGAAGCCCGGATCAAATCGCGTGAGAAAAGCGGCGACACGGCAAAGGGCGCTACTGAAAAACAGGCCGGCAACAAAGAAAGAGCAAAAGCAAGAAACGCACTTCGAGACGACGGCTTGCAGGCCAACGAGCGCAATCTGACTGTTGAGCTGGCCGCCGAAAAGGCACAGAAAGACGCCAAGGATGTGTTATTGGACGAAGCCGTGCATATACTCAGCGACGAAGTCGACCTGCTGAAAACCGACACCAGGCTCGCTGCCCGCGTGCTGCCGGGTTCGATATTGACGACGATTCCGAAATAAGAACGGCAGAGTGGGTTGGGCTTGCGAGGCCCAACTTTAGTTCTTATCGGTAGGCGGGTTT
>PKWO01000345.1 GCA_003132085.1 Oxalobacteraceae bacterium
GCCGGTGATCACGACGACCGAAACGCCAAGCAATATCCCTGGCAAGCCGGCGGTCGTGACCGACTTCAAATTGATGCCTTGGCCAAGCGTGAACGCCATGAATGGCACGATAAGAGGTTCGTGGGAGCCAAAGAAATCGCGCAGTTCCTCGTCGAGGTTGCCGAGGATCGCGCCGGCGAAGATCGGAGCAATCACCGACGCCATGGTCATCCACGGAATGACCGCGAGCCCGGCGCCGACCAGCACCAGCATCGTCAAGAATGGGCCGGTTTCTATACTCTGCACGACATAGGTACCCGCGTCCTGCTTGCTGCCGAAGGTACTAGTCAAGGCCAGAAACATGCCACCGTTGGTGTCGTTCATCGCCGCAAGCACAGCCAGGGTGGTCAGGCCAAGCAGGTTACCATTGAACAGATGGGCGACGCCTAATGCCAGCAGCACGGCGACGCTAACTTTCGCAAAGAGGATGCCAAAGCCACGTTTGAGCATCGCTGGCGCTGCTCGCAAGGTCATTTTGGTGCCGGCGGTAAACAAATACATCGCTAGAATCGTCGGGTAGCCCACGTTGGTCAGCGCTTGTGTAAAGCCGCCTATCTTCAGCGCGTTTGGAGCGAAGGTATTAAGCAGCATGCCGATAAAAAGGGGCACGACCATCAACCCGCCGGGTACTTTATTAATGGCTTGGTAAATTCTCACGTTTGTCATCCTCTTGATTTAACGCTGTCTCAGGCGGCATCACGCGCCGCCGAATTATAGTTATTACATTTGTAAATGTATGCCAAACCCTATACATGCATGACTGTTATTTGTTTCTCCTTAAATTGATTGAATTTTGTATACAAAATACTTTAACGAACGAAATGCATATTGTAAAGCTGAATTTTCCGAGATTGAACTTTTCCTGTGGTACAAAAATTGCAGTTGGTTAACGCGCATAGAACGATAAAAATTGAAAGTGAACATAGGGTGTGGCATTAACGCGGGAAAACGGATTTTGGGCGAATTCGTTCACCCCGTCGTCAAACCGGATGGATTTGTCCTGCCAACGCAAAAAACTGCTCGGCAAAAGACAGGTATCTATAGTTCTGCGGAGTTGATGCCGATCTGAATTGTCATGCCTCAATTTCCGCAATCCGTAACAAGTTGGTGGTACCGGGCTCGCCAAAAGGCATACCTGCGGTGATTGCGATCTGGTCACCGGTTTGTGCAAATCCCTCTTCACGGGACACGCGGCAGGCGGTCGTCACCATGTCATCTACGGTATGCACATCGGTACTGACGGTGGAATGGACGCCCCATACCAGGGCCAGGCGTCGTGCTATGGCCAAGTTGGGTGTGATGCTCAGAATTGGCGCCGTAGGCCGCTCGCGTGCCGCGCGCAGGCTGGTATGCCCGGACGTGGTGTATGTGACGGTCGCCGCTGCGCCGATGATGTTGGTCACATTGCGCAAGGCGGAGCAGATTGCATCGCCGCGCGTCGACGTCGGCAATTCGTGCTGTGCATCGATCAGGTTACGATAGAGCGGATCGCGTTCGACTTCGATAATGATGCGGTTCATCATCGATACAGCTTGCACCGGATAGGCGCCACTGGCGGATTCAGCCGACAACATGACGGCGTCGGTGCCATCGTAGATGGCACTCGCCACATCGGATGCCTCAGCCCGTGTCGGCGTTGGGGCGGTTATCATCGATTCGAGCATCTGCGTGGCGACGATACTCGGTTTGCCTTGTAGGCGGCAAGCCCGAAGAATACGCTTTTGCGCACCCGGCACGCGCTCCGGCGGGAGCTCGACGCCAAGATCGCCGCGCGCCACCATGACCGCATCCGACAAGCGCACAATTTCTTCCAGGTGATCGAGTGCTTGTGGCTTTTCCAGCTTGGTCATCAGGCTCGCGCGGCCGCAGATCAGTTCACGCGCCTCCAGCAAGTCTTCCGGACACTGCACGAAGGACAAGGCTACCCAGTCGACACCCAACGACAATGCGAAGGCCAGATCGCGCCGGTCTTTTTCCGTCCTCACCGGAATTGGCAACACTGCGTCGGGCACGTTCACGCCCTTGCGATCAGACAGTGGGCCTCCGATGATCACGCGCGTGTGAATCCGTTGCCCGTCGCTGGCCAGCACTTGCAGACGCAGTTTGCCATCGTCCAACAGGAGCGACTGGCCAGGCGAGATTACTTCGAAAAGCTCTGGATGCGGTAGACATACGCGTTGTTCCGTGCCAGGAGTGGCATCGCGGTCGAGTACGAATTCGGCTCCTGCCGTTAGCATGATCTTACCCTCGGAAAAGGGGCCGATGCGCAACTTGGGACCTTGCAAGTCGGCCAGAATCGCGATCGGGCGGCCAAGTTTGCGCTCCACGTCACGCACGATTTCATAGCGAGCCTGATGGTCCGAGTGCGAACCGTGACTAAAATTAAAGCGGAACACATCGGCTCCCGCTTCAAACAAGGCCTGGATCGTCTCAGCACTGGAACTTGCCGGACCGAGCGTTGCAATTATTTTGGCGTTACGTTGGCGTCGCATACTGAACTTCCTGTTGGTCAATTAATGAGGGTTTCCATGCAACTTTTCATTGCTGGAAATGCATTGGGCTTAAAAGATATTCAAAATTTTCGGCGCGGCAAAAGCCGCTTGCCATTCTTCCTAAAAGGAAGGTTAAAGAATCAAGATAGCCCGGAAATCATTGACGTTGGTGCGGGTCGGACCGCTTACAATCAGGTCGCCCAGTGCGCTGAAGAAGCGGTAGCCGTCATTGTTTTCCAGCAGCGCGCGGGCCTGCAGCTTTTGCTTTTCCGCGCGTGCGATCGAGTCTGGCGCATATATGGCGCCGGCATTGTCTTCCGTGCCATCGATGCCGTCGGTATCGCAGGCAATCGCATAAATTTCAGGATAACCATTCAGCGCCACCGCCAGGCTCAGCAGGAATTCGGCATTGCGTCCACCGCGGCCGCTGCCGCGCACCGTCACGGTGGTTTCTCCTCCTGAGATAATGACGCAAGGCTTGCTGAATGGCTGGCCGCGCCGCGCAACCTGTTTTGCAATCGCTGCATGCACCAGTGCGACATCGCGCGCTTCGCCTTCAATCTCGTCGGATAGGATGTAAGGCGTGATGCCTGCCGCGCGCGCAGTCTCGGCAGCTGCTTCCAACGCATCTTGCGCAGTGGCGATCACCTGAGCGACATTCTTTGCAAAACGCGCATCGCCCGGCTTGGGCGTTTCGCCCGCACCCGATTGCAGATGCTGCCGCACCGTATCGGGCACCTCAATGCGATATTTCTGCAGGATAGCAAGGGCTTCGGCGCAGGTGCTGGCGTCTGGTAAAGTCGGGCCGCTGGCAATGATGCGCGGGTCGTCGCCGGGTATGTCGGAAATGAGCAGAGTCACCACGCGTGCCGGCGCGCACGCCAGGGCCAGACGACCGCCCTTGATCGCCGACAGATGCTTGCGCACGCAATTCATTTCGAAAATTGTGGCGCCGCTTTTCAGCAACGCCTTGTTGATCGCCTGTTTCTGTTCCAATGTGATGCCTTCCGCCGGCAGCGCCAGCAGAGCCGAACCGCCGCCTGAAATCAGACACAACACCAAGTCATTTTCAGTCAGGCCGCTTACCATCTGCATCATGCGGCTGGCGGCATTGCGTCCGGCTTGATCCGGTACCGGATGCGCGGCTTCCACTACTTCGATCCGTGCGCAGTCGGCGCCATGCCCATAGCGCGTCACCACGAGCCCGGAAATTTCTCCCGGCCAGTTTTTCTCCACTACGCTGGCCATCGCCGCCGCGCCTTTGCCGGCGCCGATCACCAGGGTTCGCCCATTTACGGAAGGCTGCGGAAGGAAGGGCGGCAGACATTTTTCGGCCCCCACGGCAGTAACTGCGCTGGCATACAAGTCGAGTAGAAACTGGCGCGGGTTTGCAATTGAATGCATAGTAAAGATCCCATCGATGGGCGCAACGAGTGAAGTAAAAAATGTTCTGCTTGCGTCAAGGCAAAACTAATCAGAGTATAAGTTCAGGCCTTGGCGATTTCGTGATTCGACATCAGCTCGATCGCACGGCACAGTGCCGAGTGATCCAATCCGCTCATGCCATTGGCAGCGCACGCGTTCATTAGCTCTTGAACGGTCGCGGTGTTCGGCAAGGATACGCCGAGCGCCTTGGCCCCTTGTAAAGCAAGATTCAAATCTTTCTGGTGCAGCTCGATACGGAAGCCCGGATTGAAGGTGCGCTTGATCATGCGTTCGCCATGCACTTCGAGAATGCGCGACGAGGCGAAACCGCCCATCAGTGCCTGACGGACCTTGGCCGGATCGGCACCGGCTTTCGACGCGAATAGCAATGCCTCGGACACCGCCTGGATAGTGAGCGCGACGATGATCTGATTGGCTACCTTGGTGGTTTGGCCATCGCCGTTGCCGCCGACCAGGGTGATATTCTTACCCATCAATTCGAACAAGGGTTTGACCGTGTTAAACGCACTTTCCGGACCGCCCACCATGATCGTCAGCGACGCCGCCTTGGCGCCGACCTCGCCGCCGGACACCGGCGCATCCAGATAGTCGCAGCCGAGTTTGTTGATTCGCTTGGCAAACTCCTTGGTGGCAATCGGCGAGATGGAACTCATGTCGACCACGATCTTGCCGGCAGACAAACCGTCGGCAACACCCTTTTCACCAAATAGCGCCGCCTCCACATGCGGGGTATCGGGCACCATGACGATGATGATGTCGGCCCGTTTCGCCACTTCCTCGCCGGAGGTGCAGACGGTGGCGCCTGCATCAATCAGGCTGACAGGCGGATTTTTTATGTCATGCAGATAGAGCTTATGCCCGCCTGCCTGCAAATTCGCCGCCATCGGCCCGCCCATGATGCCCAACCCGATAAATCCAACTTTTGCCATGATCTTTTCCATTTCTTTATTAATTCTCAACTGTGGTTCATCTCGGTGCCGCTTGCACGAGACTTTTAAACACCGTGTGCTGCGCGCCAGCCAAGTCCTTCAACTGTGCTGGTTTTCGGTTTGTATTCGCAGCCGATCCAGCCGTCGTAGCCAAGCTCATCGAGCAATCTGAACAGGTAGCGGTAGTTGATTTCACCGGTACCCGGTTCGAAGCGCCCAGGGTTGTCCGCCAGTTGCACATGCTTGATCAAAGGCAGGTTGGCCTTGATGGTATTGGCCAGCTCGCCCTCCATGCGCTGCATGTGATAGATGTCATATTGCAGGAACAGGTTGTCGGAGCCGGTGTCGTTGATCAGGTCCACTGCCTGTTTGGTGTGCGACAAGTAAAAACCTGGAATGTCGAAGGTATTGACCGGTTCGATCAGCAAACGAATCCCGGCGGCCTTAAGCTTGTCGGCGGCAAACTTCAGATTGTCGACGAGCACTTTGCGGACATCGTCCGGTTTCACGTTCGGCGGCGTGATTCCGACCAGGCAATTGAGCTGCCTGACACCCAGCACTTTGGCATAGCGCACGGCTTCTTCCACGCCTTCCTGAAACTCGCCAACCCGATTGGGATGACAGGCAATGCCGCGTTCTCCTGCTTCCCAGTTGCCCGCCGGTAAATTATGCAGAACCAGATCGAGCTGGTAGAGATTCAATTTATCCGCAATTTGATCGGCATGGAATGCATAGGGAAACAAGAACTCGACGCCGCGGAAGCCGGCACTTGCGGCCGCGCCGAAACGCTCGATGAATCCCACTTCGTTAAACAGCATCGTCAGATTGGCAGCCAATTTGGCCATAATTTTTCTCCTGTTCGTATTCGATTATTCGACGTCGAGCACTTCTTGAAACTCATTGATGGCGTCAATATCCGTGCCCATTGATATGTTGGTCACCCGCTCGAGTATAACTTCCACCACTACCGGCACGTTATACTGCTTCATCAGAATCCGCGCTTGCTCAAACGCGGGAATGATTTGCTCTGGCCTGGATACGCGGATCGCCTTGCAGCCCAGACCTTCGACCACCGCTACATGATCGACACCATAACCCTGAAGTTCCGGCGCGTTGATATTTTCAAATGCCAGTTGCACGCAGTAATCCATATCGAATCCGCGCTGCGCCTGGCGGATCAAGCCAAGATAGGAATTATTGACTAGAACATGGATGTAAGGCAACTTGAATTGTGCCCCGACCGCCAGTTCTTCTATCATGAATTGAAAATCGTAGTCTCCGGAAATCGCCACAATATCGCCGGTCGGGTCTGACGCGCGCACACCCAAAGCGGCCGAGATGGTCCAGCCCAAAGGGCCCGCTTGACCGCAGTTGATCCAATGGCGCGGTTTATAAACATGCAGGAATTGGGCCGCTGCAATTTGCGACAAGCCAATGCTCGACACATAGCGTACATCCTGCCCAAAGTATTCATTCATTTCCTGATATACGCGCAATGGCTTGATCGGTACCTCGTCATAGTCGGTGCGGCGCAACATCGTGCGCTTGCGCTCTTGGCACTCCGCCACCCAGGCGGAACGGTTTTTCAACTTGCCGGCGGCTTTCCACTCCCTGGCAACTTCGACAAATAGCGCCAGCGCCGCGCCGGCGTCCGATACGATGCCATAGTCCGGGCCGAAGACGCGGCCGATCTGGGTCGGTTCAATATCCACATGCACAAACTTGCGACCCTTGGTGAATACTTCGATGGTTCCAGTGTGGCGATTGGCCCAGCGGTTTCCTATGCCCAGCGCAAAATCGGATGCCAGCATGGTCGCGTTCCCGTAGCGATGGCTGGTTTGCAAGCCGGCCATGCCCGCCATCAGCGGATGATCATCCGCGATGCAGCCCCATCCCATCAGCGTCGGGATCACGGGCACGCCGACGATCTCAGCAAATTCCACCAGCAGGGCAGATGCATCCGCATTGATGATGCCGCCACCGGCCGTAATCAGAGGACGCTCGGATTCGTTGAGCATCGTCATCGCCTTTTCAATTTGCGCGCGGCTGGCCTTGGGTTTGTAGACTGCCATCGGTTCGTAAGTGTCCGGGTCGAACTCGATCTGTGCGACCTGGACATCAAACGGTAAATCGATCAAGACCGGACCGGGACGCCCGGAACGCATCAGATGAAACGCCTGCTGAAAGACGCGCGGCACCAAAGCCGGTTCGCGAACCGTTACCGACCATTTGGTGACCGGCTTGGAAATCGACTCGATGTCCACCGCCTGAAAATCCTCCTTGTAGATGCGGGCACGGGGCGCCTGACCGGTGATGCACAGAATCGGTATCGAGTCGGCTTGGGCGGAGTACAGGCCGGTAATCATGTCGGTACCGGCCGGTCCCGAGGTGCCGATGCAAACGCCGATATTGCCAGCCTTGGCGCGAGTATAACCTTCGGCCATATGCGAAGCGCCTTCAACATGCCGCGCCAGAATATGTTTGATGCTGTCGCGCTTTTTCAGCGCAGCATATAACGGATTGATGGCGGCTCCAGGCACGCCGAACGCGACCGTAATGCCTTCTTTTTCCATAACATGAACAGCAGCTTCAGCGGCAGTCATTTTTGCCATGTTGATTCTCCAGATATGCAGTCTTGTGAACGAGTCGAATTGATAGGACACATGTTATCGCCAAACGATTTTGTTGATAAGAGGACTAAATATCGCTTTATTCGATACCTCAGATATGGAATAATAAAACCATGGACAAGTTGAAACAGATCGAAGCTTTTGTTGACGTCGCGGAGAAGGGAAGCCTCGCGCGCGCCGCGATGGAGCAAGACATTACGCCAGTGATGTTGGGACGGCGCATAGACGCGCTTGAGAAGAGGTTGGGTGTAAAGCTCATGCATCGCACGACCCGCCACCTGACGCTGACGGAGGAGGGCGCCGTATTTCTTGATCACTGCCGCAAGCTGTTGAGCGATCTCGACAGTGCCGAAGAAATCATTTCAGAGGGTCGTCACAAGGCGACCGGGCATTTGATCGTTTCAGCGCCTGCGGCGTTTGGGCGCATCCACGTGGCGTCGCATGCGCCGGCATTCATTGCGGCTAATCCTGAGGTGCGCATTTCATTTAATCTGACCGACCACGTCGTCGATCTGGTGCGGGAAGGATATGACCTGGGAATTCGCATCGGCGGCAGCATCGACCCTAATTTCGTCGCCGTCAAGCTCGCTGCCAACCGGCGCGTGGTGTGCGGTACGCCCGCCTATTTTGAGCTGCATGGAATTCCTAAAACGCTGGAGGAACTGGCACGGCACAATTGTCTCGCTTTCAATCTGCAAGGCGGCCAACAGCGCGGCTGGTACTTTCAGAAAAGCGGCAAGACCGTGACAGTCAAAGCCAACGGCAATCTGGACTGCAACGATGGCGAGCTGCTGCATCGCTGGGCTTCTGAAGGACTTGGCCTGGCGTGGCGCTCCACCTGGGAGATCGAGCCGCAGTTGGCGTCCGGTGCGCTGATTACGGTGCTCGACAAGTATGCGCTGCCGGAATACGACATCATGGCGGTGTATCCGAAGCCGAAGCATCTGCCGGCAAAGGTTCGGTTCTTCATCGAAGCATTGAAAGCGGTGTATGCAAAGCCCGGTTATTGGATGCGGCCGAGGTAAAAAAGCCATCATAAGAAAGAGCGCTCCAAGGAGCGCTCTTTAAAGACAACCGAAAAAGAACGATTGAACTGTTCTTAGAATTTGTAAGCCATGCCAGCGGAGACGCCTTGAGAGCGGCATCCACCCCATGTGGTGGGGCCGGTGCCGCTATAGTCGACGACCACCGTGTTGGTTCCATCATGGCAGTCAGTAGTCAGGCCACGGCCGCCGGCTCCGATATCGTAATGGGCGTTCGCACTGTTAACGGTGAGAGCCCAGTCGGCATACCAAGAGAACGACTTATCGACCTGATGCTTGTAGGCAAGCGTGTACATATTTGCTGTGTTATCCGTGGCAAGCGGGTTGTAATTATGTTGCCCTCCTGGGTCTCCAGGAGTCGCTCCAGCATGCCCCCAACCGGCACTTATACTATCTTTTGGCGTAATGGCCTGCGTGATCGCGAACCAAAAACCATCCCGGCTTCGTTCATTTTGAAACTGCAGGTAGGCTGGAATATCTCTCCGCATACGTTCCCAGATGGCATTAACCGTCGTTCCTGTCGGGAGTGCATATTGTGCACCCACCTTGAACGCCCACTCATTCCCGATATCATCTAGGTAGCTTCCCTGTCCGAGCATGATATTGGAAGTTCCAAATTGTGTTCCGCCATTGAGCGCCGACGGGTTATTGATAGACAATGCATTATAGGTAGGGCTGTTGGATCCAATCCCGTCGCTGTTACGATTGACGTTGTGATGCATTTCATACGCCATCGTTGCATAGAAAGGCCCATTGTCATACTTGAGTGCCGCACTAAAAGCATTGTCAAATCCACCGTCATCGCAATTGAGCGGCAAGTTACCGCTGCCCGGCTGATTTCCGCCATTGCAATCCGACGAACCAGAGGACTGAACAACATTGTCATAGGTGCGATTTTGCCCCGGCGAAAACAACAGGTCGAAGCTTATTCCACTGCCGTATTTGGGTGATTCATACCAGATCGAATGATCAATGCGGGTGCCGAACTCGACGCGGTTATCACCGCCGGTGTTGCCCATGATCGCCGCGTAGTCACCTAGCTGCCCGGAAAAAGGATTTAATCTGTCCGTCGCCTTCTTATAAGGTGCATAAGTCGTTCCGAACTTGATCGTGCCGAGGCCTTTATCGGATAGGCCGACGAAAGTATCACCGGAGCCGAGCGTGCCCTTTACCGCATTACTGTCCGACGTATATGAAGCGCCCACTCCTGGAGAAGAGGTAAGTGCAAGCGACGACTCAATCTGGTAGACGAATTTGACGTCACCGTCGCCAATCTGCTTATCTCCCCGATAACCAACAACCGATTTATTGCTTGATATTGCAGGCATCCAGCCCACGCGTCCAACCGGTCCTCCTTTGGCCGGGCCTTGAACGATCGACGAGTTAGGATTTGCCGGATCGCTGAGGCTGTATTGAAAAGCCGGTAAACCGGAAATCCCCTTGGTCGTATAATCAACGGAGACGTCGAAATTACCGTAAAACCCCTTGAGAAGGGCATCCAATTTTGGTTCGGATGAACTGCCTGTGGATGGCGTCGCTTGAACCGTTTGCTCTATTTTGTCTTGCTTCTTCGAGGTATCCTCTTGCTTCTTGGAAAGTTCATCAAGTCGCTTCATGAGAACATTCATTTGCGCTTTGAGAGCAGTGATCTCGTCTGAGCTATCCGCTAAAGCGGTGCTGGAATAGAGACCACCGACCGCTAAAGTGCCAGCGAGCGCGACAGCCAAAGGCTTGCACGTAAACTTCATTATTTGTCTCCTGATATGATTTTGTCTCTAACTAGCAAAATTCTAGGTAGGGTGATTCAGAATGCGCTTCTTGTCGTACTCGTATCGTTGACTTCGGTCAATTTTTTTAAAAAAACAACATATTCGTGTTCAGTGAAAAACACAGATTCGCCGCTTTATCCACCTTGGGCGGTGGCAGCGAGAAACGTTGGGTCGGCGTTGATGTTGTTTCTTTTGCCACACTTAAAATTCGGTGAAAAGTTCAACGAATCTGAGTGTAAGAGGAGCCACCGTTGCTGACATTGATCGCAGTCAATCTTGTAAAGATCGGCACATCATTTGCCGACAGTTCAATATTCCGCTTATCAACCTGGAGCAGTCGACAAAACCACCTGCCCTGGTATTTCCAGCCCTCCAAATCTCTTGTTTCGCTATTTGATAGATGAGATCACGGCAGCGCCAGACGATTCATGAAGGTTTTTTTCGTAGAGTGCGGCGATCATATCGGACTGAGTAATGATCCCGACCAGCCGACGGGCATCATTTACTACAGGAATTGAATGCACCCCGGCGTCCGACATACGAGCCACTAATTCGACGATAGGTTGGTCTTCGCTGGCCAATATAATGTCCTTATGCATGATCTGTCCGACCACCTCAGGTTTGATGGAGTGACTATGCAAAGTTGGTCGAAGAAAAAAAGCCAGTCTTTGAGAGAATCCTTTGTAATTTCCACTATCTGCTTGTTTAACGAAATCGTCTTTCGATACTATGCCCATTACTCTCCCAGTGCGGTCCAGAACAGGTAATGCCGTCAGGCGATATTTGAGCAAGAGATTCCATGCGCTTTGCAACTCGGTGCTGAACTCCACACTTATCACGTCCTTGGACATCACGTCCGCACATTGCGTCACGCCGAACCTCCGAAGATAAGCTTGCCTCTCCGTCTCCACAAGAATCGATTCAAGGTCGGCACGACTGATATCCAAAACTTGGTTATACCGGGCCAAGACGTTGTCGAGATCCTCCGGCGTTGTGCCGATGCGAGCCGTTGGCACGGGGTCCTTTGTTTCGCGCGCAGTTGCATGGTCGGCTCCGATAAGATTGGGATAGCGTCGGCCGGTGGCATTATTAAATATAAGCGCAGTCAATAAAAGCACAAGCGAATTAAGCGCCACCGGGAAAATCACAAAACCGTACCCCATCGCATGCACGTTGGCTCCGCCTAATACAGCAGTGAGCGCCACGGCTCCGCTTGGCGGATGTAAACAGCGCAGCGAAAACATTGCGGCAATAGCAAGCGATGCTCNNAACCGGCTCACCAATCACTTTGGCGCAGGTCACGCCTATCAATGCGGCCGCCACGTTGCCCCCGATGATTGACCAAGGCTGTGCCAGCGGACTGGCCGGAACCGCAAATAGCAGTACTGCGGATGCGCCCATCGGAGCAATGAGCATCACGGCACCCGGCGTATTGCCGAGCAATAAATAGCTGCACATTCCCGTCAATACGATTCCAAAGAGCGCACCCGAACATGCACGCATCTTTTCAAGGCGATCAGTCGAACTTGGCGTCGAGAAGACGCTAACCAGCGATTTTANNTTTCAACACGTAAATTTCCTTACAGTGAATCTGAGGCAAAAGCACGCTGATACCACACCGACGACGGCCACCTCGCAAAGACTACGATAGGGGCAGAGAGGATATGCTACAGAGCCGTCAGCGAAAAGCAATCGGTGGAGCGTGGAATACGCCTGACGAACATAACCTAGGTCAACAAACCAAAATTTTTTTGGTGAATTGACCTGCTCCCCAATTTAG
>PKWO01000107.1 GCA_003132085.1 Oxalobacteraceae bacterium
GCTTGTCACGTTTAGAGATGTCCGGGTGTGCTTGCTGATCGTGCCCAATAACTTGAAATTAGAAACATGACAAAGAAGAAAGACATCGATTTACTGCGCGTAACCCATCTGCGCGGTCCGAATATCTGGACCTACCGCCCGGTTATCGAGGCGTGGGTGGACATCGGCGAATTGGTNNCCATCCAATACCATTCCGGGTTTTTATGAACGGCTGACCGGATGGTTGCCTGGTTTGATTGAGCACCGTTGTGGCGTCGGCGAACGGGGCGGCTTCCTGCTGCGTTTGCGCGAAGGCACTTGGGCCGGGCATATTCTCGAGCACGGTGCGCTCGAATTGCAGAATTTATCCGGCATGCGAACTGGGTTTGGCAAGACTAGAGGAACCTCGGTGCGCGGCGTCTACAAGGTGGCTTTCCGCACGCGTCAGGAGCGGGTCGGCCGCGCGGCGCTGGTCGCTGCCCGCGACTTGCTGATGGCCGCAGTCGAAGACGGCCCGTTCGATGTCGCCGCCAGCGTTGCGGCACTGAGAGAAATGGTCGATTCACTATGTCTGGGTCCCAGCACCTCGCATATCGTCGACGCTGCCACTGAACGCAGAATTCCTGCGATCCGCCTGACCGACGGCAATTTGGTGCAACTTGGATACGGTGCCCGTCAGCGCCGCATCTGGACTGCGGAAACCGACCAGACCAGCGCCATCGCCGAAGGGATAGCGTCCGACAAGGATTTGACAAAAACCTTGCTGCGATCTTGCGGTGTGCCGGTTCCGGAAGGGCGCATGGTTGACAACGAGGATGACGCTTGGGAAGCGGCGCAGGACGTGGGGCTGCCGGTGGCCGTCAAACCTTATGATGGCAACCATGGGCGCGGCGTTTCGCTGGACCTGAAAACCCGTGAAGATGTCGTCGCAGCCTACCATTTGGCCAACCGAAAGGGAGGCGGTGTGATCGTCGAACGTTTCATCGCCGGCAACGAGCATCGCCTGTTGGTTGTGGGGCGGAGTGTGGTTGCGGCAGCGCGCGGCGAAACCGCCTGGGTAAGCGGCGACGGCAAGGCCAACATCATCGAATTGGTCGACCGCCAAATCAATACCGATCCGCGACGCGGCAGCGGCGAGGACTTTCCGCTTAACGCGCTGGCTCCTGAAGTGGGAGCTGAAATCATCCTAGAACTCGAGCGGCAGGGATTCACTGCCTATTCGGTGCCCGCCGAGGGGCAGAAGGTCTTGATTCAGCGCAACGGCAACGTGGCGTTTGATGTGACCGATAACATCCATCCCAGTATCGCTGCCACGGCGGCGTTGGCGGCCCGGATAGTCGGTCTGGATATTGCCGGGGTCGATCTGGTGGCGGAAGATATTTCCTGTCCGCTTGACGAGCAACGCGGCGCCATCATTGAAGTCAATGCCAGTCCGGGTTTGTTGTCCCACCTTAAACCGGCTGGCGGTCAGCCGCGCGCGGTCGGTGCGGCCATCATCGATCACTTGTTTGGGTTGGAACAAAACGGCCGCATATCGATCGTCGGAATCGCCGGCTCACAAGGTGCGACGTTGATTGCGCGTCTGACTGCCTGGTTGATTCAAATTACCGGCAAGCACGTCGGTCTGGCTTGCAGGGATGGGTTGTATCTGGACAGCCGACAGGTGGACAAAGGCGATTGCGCCACTTGGGATGCCGGTCAACGATTGCTGATCAACCGTTCAGTCGAAGCCGCCGTGTTCGAAAATGGTAGCCGCATGATCCTCGGGGAGGGGTTGGCGTATGACAAGTGTGCGGTCGGTGTGGTCACCGGCGTGCGCGGCCATGAGGGGTTGGCGGAGTTTTATATTAACGAGCCGGACCAGCTCTACGCGGTATTGCGTACTCAAGTCGATGTTGTGCTGCCGGACGGTGTAGCGGTACTCAACGCTGCCGACCCGCGCGTGGTGGAGATGGCGGGTCTGTGCGACGGCACGGTAATTTACTACGGGCTGGCGGAAGAACTGGAAGCCATCGCCCTGCATCGTTCCGCTGGCGAACGGGTTGTGTTCCTGAAAGAAAACAGTATCGTGCTGGCGACCGGAACGGAGGAGGCGACATTGCTGCCGCTGGCGTCGCTCAAGCCTGCCAAAGCGGCCCAACCGGAAAGCGTATTGGCCGCAGTCGCCGCTGCTTGGGCGCTTGGCATCGCCCCGGAGTTGATCAGCGCCGGCTTGATGACCTTTGACTCGAACCCCAAGAAAACAAATTACTAAGGACATGGCACGAGGTTATTTCGAGATTTGTGCGCGCCTTGCTCCGCGTGACGGCAAGCACCTCAAAATCGAGAAATTACTTCGTGCCATGCGCTAAACACAGGACAATCGACCTATGGAAGTATCACGAATACGCGCACTGCGAGGCGCCAATCTTTGGAGCGATCACACTTCGATCGAAGCGATTGCGACCTGCACGCCGGATGAGTGCTGCATTGGCAAGTTGGCTGGATTTGAGGCTCGCTTACGCACCCGCTTTCCGCACATCGGTCCGTTGCAGCCGACTGGACACGATGATGCGATTCCGATGGCTTATGTGCTTGAACTGGCTGCGCTCGGGCTGCAGGCGCAAGCTGGGTGCCCGGTCACATTTAGCCGTACGACCCAGACGATTGAACCCGGTGTTTTTCAGGTCGTGATCGAGTACACCGAAGAAACGGTGGGCCGTCTTGCGCTGGAATTGGCAGAGATATTGTGCAATGCGGCGCTGCTCGATACGCCGTTTGACCTCGTCGGGGCGCTCGCACAATTGCGCGAACTTGATGAAGATGTCAGGCTTGGCCCCAGCACAAGATCAATTGTTCAGGCTGCGGTAGCGCGTAATATTCCATACCGCCGCCTGACTGACGGCAGTCTGGTGATGTTCGGTTGGGGAAGCAAGCAGCGCCGCATACAAGCTGCTGAAATAGACCGCACCAGTGCGATTGCGGAAGCGATTGCGCAAAACAAGGAGTTGAC
Organism: Oxalobacteraceae bacterium; assembly: GCA_003132085.1. Lineage (GTDB taxonomy): Bacteria > Pseudomonadota > Gammaproteobacteria > Burkholderiales > Burkholderiaceae_D > PKWO01. Next base: position 2,972 of record PKWO01000107.1, read on the forward strand.
CAAAAAACTGCTGGCCGCTGCCGGCGTGCCGGTTCCCGGCGGTCGCGCGGCCGAAGATGCCGAGGACGCCTGGGTAGTCGCCTGCGAGATCGGGCTGCCGGTGGTAGTCAAACCGAAAGACGGCAATCAGGGTAAGGGTGTGACGGTCAATGTTACGACGCGCGAGCAATTGTTGGATGCCTACGCTGCGGCCACCGAGTTTAGGGACGATGTACTGGTCGAGCGTTATATTCCCGGCAACGATTTTCGCTTGCTGGTAGTGGGCGGAAAACTGATAGCCGCCGCTCGCCGCGACCCGCCGCAGGTCGTCGGCGACGGCAAACATTCGGTGTGCGCGCTGGTCGATCATGTCAATCAAGACCCGCGCCGGGGTGCCGGACACGCGACCTCGCTGACCAAGATACGCTTCGACGATATTGCGCTTGCCAGTCTGGCGAGCCAAGGATACAACGCCGATTCGATTCCGCCTAAAGGGCAGCGCGTGAAGCTGAGAAATAACGCCAATCTGTCGACCGGCGGTTCGGCCACCGATGTCACCGACGACGTTCATCCCGAAGTGGCGGCGCGTGCGGTGGCGGCAGCGCAAATGGTCGGTCTCGACATCTGCGGCGT
>PKWO01000540.1 GCA_003132085.1 Oxalobacteraceae bacterium
GATCGGCGCGTGGGCGGAAAAGAATAATCCTTTCTTTGAGGGGCTGAGTTCCGACGCATTGTCGCTATTGCCGTACGCGGTGATCGTGCTGTTGTTGTATTGGGCGGGGCGCGAAAAAAAGGCTTGAAGCAACTACTCAACTCCCTATGAAAAGCGCTGAAAATCCATCGTCGCTCCCGNNGTCCCTGTAGGGAGGGAGTGTCGCCTTGCAAGGCGACATCACCTCGTCGAATGTCCCTATCAAGCTCCTGCTGGCGTTAGTCCGGCGAGTCACCGATGCAGAGATGCTGACAGACCTTCTGGCATGAGGCTTCACGCCATCGGCGGCGCGGTTCAATTATGCAGCGCGATGCCCTCCCTAAGCGCGCTCCGCGTCGATGGTGCGAAGTTCCAATAGGGCATCGGCCAGCGTCCGCCTACCCAACAAGCGCAACACCGACTCATCGACCTCGTCGGCCAGGTTTCCAAAGAAACGCTCGACATTGGAACTGACGAGGCACCGGTGGGGGATATCGCTACGCCCGGTCCACAGCTTTTTGTCCCCCATAATCGCCTTATAGATTTCGCCGAGCGTGATCGCAGCAGCGTCGGCGCTTAGGCTCACACCCCCGTCTCGCCCCATGGCCGAGCGAACCAGACCTGCTTGAATCAGGGGCGCCAACAATCGCCGGACAAAGGTCGGGTTGGAGTCGATTCCCTCAGCCAACTGGGCGGAGCTCAATCGTTCGACGCCTTCGGCCTGGGCGAGCGCGAGGCTGAGCATCATCTGCAAGGCGGTCGGGAAACGAACATCGATCATTATCTGCTCCTAGCCGTTTAAAATGTATCTTTTATTATTGCATATTAAGCGCAATATGTGTATTCTTTATAGGCACATTTATTCTCAAGGAAACCAACCATGTCCGATGAACGTGAAATTCAGCAGGTACTAGCACGATATGTTCGCGCGGCCGACCACCGAAACGGCGCCGCAATGGCTGACCTCTTCCTGCCTGAAGGCAAGGTCGAGTTGTTCTACAACAATGCAGGCACACCCGAGCCGCTTGGCGAGTTGGTCGGGTCGGAAGCTATCGGTGCGGCCGTGACCACGATGATGAAGCCGCATCCGCCGCGCGGGTGGAGCCATCACACCACCCATGACCCGATCATCGAAGTGAATGGCGACACCGGAATGCTCGACGCCCAGTTTGTTGTGTTCAACGTCGTTGGTGCGGCAAAACCTGAAGGTGGATGGCCCGAAGGGGCACATGGCGCGCAAGGGACTATCATCCCGATCGAGACGGGCTACTACCGGCCGATCCTGAAGAAAGTCGATGGACGTTGGATGATGGCGCACCACCGCATCTATCTCGACCTCCCGATGGCCTTCTAGGAGAAGCGATATGAAGAGCGTTTCTTATAGCCGCTTCGGCGGATCCGAAGTCCTCGTATACGGTGATCTTCCAGAGCCGAAGCTGTCGCAGAACGCCGCGATCATCCGCGTGAAGGCCGCAGCCATCAACCCGGCTGATATCGCGTTGCAGGCTGGTTTTGGCGAGAGTTTAATGGAGACCTGGTTTCCGGTCGTACCCGGATGGGATCTCGCCGGCATCGTCGAGCGCGTTGGAGCCGGCGTCGTCGAATTCCAGCCAGGTGATGAAGTCGTCGCCTATATGCATCAGGAAATCCTGCATAGCGGCACCTATGCAGAGCTTGTGAGCGTTCCTGTGGAACGCCTATGGCGAAAGCCAAAGAACGCTTCATGGGGCGAAGCAGCAGGGCTTCCACTTGCAGGCCTGACGGCCTATCGCGCGGTGGTTGATACACTGCGCGTGTCCGATGCGGACATCGTTCTCGTGCTCGGTGCTTCAGGAGGCGTCGGTTCGCTGGCGACCCAGTTGGCGGTTGCGTCAGGCGCCACCGTAATTGGAAGCGCCTCTGCCCAACATCAAACCTACGTGAAGTCGATCGGCGCGGAACCCGTCCAGTACGGCGACGACATCGCTGAACAGGTCAGAAAGCACGCTCCCGCCGGCGTGACGGCCATCGTGGATTGCGCCGGCCACGGCTCGTTGGCGAAGGCTATGGCTGCTGCTGCCCCCGGCGCGCGAGTCTGCTCGATAGCGGATGGCGGCCCCGGGGTAATAACCGTGTTCGCCCGATCAGATACCAGGATTCTCGCCCGGCTCGTTGATCTAGTTGAAGGCGGGTCACTCAGGGTGACGGTTGCGGCCTCGTATGCCTTGGCGGACGCCGCGATCGCTCAAGACGCGCTGAAGGCAAGGTCCCACGGACCGGGAAAGATTGTCCTTGTTCCTGAGGTTCTGTCGCGTTAAGCTTGCCCCCAAATGGAATCGGTTAAACTTCTGGCTCCGAGAAAAGGGTAAGCCGAGATGCTGGATATTAAAATACTTCGATTTCCGATCGATGTGATTTTGGTGTGCATTCGCTGGTACGCAGCCTATCCGCTGAGTTATCTGTTCCAGCCGCCGGAATTTCACACGATCAGGCCATCCAGCCCGTCTGCCTCATACCTCGACAGATACCGCCGGAAGCTCCGCTCACACATCCCCAGCATCTGCCCCGCTTCGGCCTGCGTCAGCCGCCCCTCATTCCATCCTTCATACGCTTCGTCAAATCTCATCTTCCGAATCTCCTGTAGCGGCTTCGTCCGTTTCATCTTGCACCCCCTTCAGGGCACTATGACAACCGGACAGATTGCGTGCTACAGAACCGGACAAATCAAAAACTCCCAATATCCTCCTTTTGGGGTATAGGATTGGTCATCAACTCGCTCTAGACTTAACTACTAACGAAATTTCATGATTGTGGCGTTGTGATTGCAACCCAATAAATCGTTCAAATGAGATTGGTACAAAAAATATTCCAAAACATCTGGGAGAATTTGACATGGCGATTTAATCAAATGATTCGAAAAAACTGACAACGGCTGCCGGCGTATAGGGTCGAACAGGATCGTATTGGTTTTTCTCGAAGTGGTAAAACCAAAGTTTGACTCAAAAAGCAGAAGTAAAAGCATGTAAATGGAGAAAATTTTATGAACGAATTGAATGAACAATCCGATGTCGACTCGTCTCGACGTGGGTTTCTGATAGGCGGAGCCAGTATTACGCTTGCCGGAAGTCTATCTGCGATGACGATGCTTGCTACTGGTGGCCCTGCAGAGGCCGCCACCCCCACCAACGAAAGTAAAGGAATGAATAATATGAACACCATCACTACCAAAGACGGCACTCAGATTTATTACAAAGATTGGGGGCACGGACAACCGGTTGTATTCAGCCACGGTTGGCCACTTAGCTCCGATGCCTTTGAAGACCAAATGTTTTTTCTCGCCTCACACGGTTTCCGTTGCATTGCACACGACCGACGCGGCCATGGACGTTCAAGCCAACCTTGGAATGGCAACGACATGGATACTTATGCGGACGATCTGGCGGCACTGACTGAACATCTCGATTTGAAAAATGCGATCCATGTAGGTCATTCGACAGGTGGTGGCGAAGTGGCGCGTTATATAGGTCGTCATGGTACAAAACGTGTCGCCAAAGCAGTGCTTATCGGTTCCGTGCCACCCATCATGCTTAAGACACCTTCTAATCCTGGTGGATTGCCAATGGAAGTATTCGACGGAATCAGGGCCGGAGTGTTAGCTGATCGGTCTCAGCTTTTCAAGGACCTCAGCATGGCTTTTTATGGCTACAATCGACCTGGTGCCAAGGTATCGGAAGGCGTTCGTGATGCATTCTGGCTGCAAGGAATGATGGCCGGCTTCCCTGCGTCTTACTTCTGCGTTAAGGCATTTTCCGAAACAGACATGACCGAGGATCTTAAAAAAATGAAAGTGCCGACATTGATCCTTCATGGTGACGACGATCAGATTGTGCCAATTGCCGATTCTTCGATGTTATCGGCTAAGCTGATTCCAGGATCTACTTTAAAAGTATACAAAGGTGCACCGCATGGCATGTGCACAACAATGAAAGACCAGGTGAACCAAGATCTTCTGGCTTTCATTAAAGCGTAATCGATCATAATTTTTGATGCGAGTAACAGGATTTGTACTGGCAATCTTGATTATTGTCTGGAATGTCAGCAAATCCTGTTGAATCAAAATTCAAAAAATCAATTTGTACGGCGTTATGGTTTCCCCCCCCTTATGAGGGATTGGATCGTTCATCAACCGGCTCTAAACTAAGCTGCCAACACAATATTTTGATCGTGATTGTCTAGTTCCGACCCACCACAACCATTGAATAAAATTGGCATCGAAAGCAACCTGAAACATCATATTATGTGCGCTAATCCAGCGCAAAGGAAATCGATCATGAACCAGAAGATCCGCAAATCGATAACGATCCAGCATGTGACGATCGCTTCGGAACGGGCGTTCGTCGATGTACGCAAAGCAATTGAAGACGTGGTGCCCAAGCTCGACATAACTCTCATTGAAGCGCTGCAAAAAGGCGACCAGAAGCGAGCTAAAGAGCATGAGGAGAGCGGACCAAAGCTATCTATCTTTGGCGAACGTGATCACGGCGCCCTACTGGAGATCGCAGGCCGCCGACGCAATGCCCTTCAGTACGAAATCGGGAATCCTCTGACAGCATCCAAGATGACCCGCTATCAGCTCGGTGCAGCGTTGTACGCTCCTCTACGCGTACTTCTTAGAGAAGATGACGAAGGAAAAGGGGTTTTCGAGTACGACTTGCCGTCATCTCTCTTTGACCAGTTCGGCGACGATCGCATCACAGCCGTCGGACGTATGCTTGACGAATACTTGGATGCTGCGTTGAGCAATGCGGCAGGGTTGATGAGGCCCGCATCATAGACATAGATTGTGTCATTGCAAGCTGAACCCCAGGGGCAATTCCACCAACCGAATAATCACAACTTAAAGGAAAATTTCATGAAAAAACTTATCGCTGCTTCCACCTTGTTGGCCTCCGCGTTCGTAGTCGAATCGGCGGCTGCAGCCGCTCCCGTGACCCTCGAAACCGCGCCGACTAAGTTCATCGATGCAGGTGGCACGCACTTCGCGTACCGAACAATCGGAACGAAGACGGGCGTACCGCTTGTTCTCCTTCAGCACTTCACGGGCACGATCGACTATTGGGATCCCGCTATTGTTAACGGACTTGCCAAGGAACGAGAAGTAATCGTCTTCGACAACACCGGCGTGGGGGCATCCAGCGGCAAGGTGCCCGACAACGTCGAACAAATGTCTACCGATGCGTTGGCATTCATTAAAGCCTTGGGCTTCCAGAAAGTCGACCTTCTGGGTTATTCGCTTGGAGGCATGATCGCGCAGAACCTCGCTGCGCAGCATCCCGAGCTCGTCCGGAAAGTCATCTTGGCAAACACCGCGCACCAGGGTGGCGGCAACGACCTGATGAAGGTGCTCAACGATGCGATGTCTCAGAAGACGTACCCGGATCCGCGCATGGTGCTGTTTTTCACTGAATCGAAAAGCAGCATCGATGCAGGTCAGGCATTCCTGAAGCGTGCCAGCGCTCGGCAAAAGGATCGTGATCCCGAGGCAGGCCCGGATGTGGCGAACGCCCAAGCCAAAGCGCTCATCGTGTTCTCGACGACGCAGGATCCCACGAACAAGCTACTGAGTGCCATCACCCAGCCCGTGCTGATCGTCACTGGCAGTAACGACACTATGTTGCCCACTGACAGCTCCTACGCAATGTTCCGGATCCTCAAGAACGCACAGCTCGTGATGTACCCCGATTCGAACCACGGGGCGATCTTCCAGTATCACGACCAGTTCGTGACCGAAGCGAACAATTTCCTGAAGCGCTAAGGCACGGCGGCGTGATCGTGCCGGGCTGTCGAGAGCGGCTCGGGTAACTGACACGCTGATCAATGATTCGCCAATCAGTTTGGGGGCCGAGGCCCCGGCAATGCTACCGAAATTTCCTTGGAAAGATTGCCGTGGGCTACGCTGTTAATCATCCTATTTGATGTTTTGGCCACGCGTTGCTTTTACTTGGGCCTGAGCCAAAGTCAGCTCGGTACGCACTTCAGCACGAGTTTTTCCTTGAATCGCCGGACTTGGTTGTTCCGACGCAACGGTAGCCTGGGTGCTCTTTCCCGCCGCACTGGCCGGATTCGACACACCCAGGAACCCATAGCTTGTGGCACTGCCGTCCGCTTGGGCCTGGCGCAACTCCTCCATGACTTGCGCGCGGGTCTTAGGCGAAGGCAATGATCCATCGTAATTTTGATCCGCAAATGCCGCGCTAGTGGCAGATAAAACAATAGCGGCGGCGATAAGTTGTTTCACGTTCATTTTCACTCTCCAAGGGTTTAAGGTTAATGATTATTTACATAGCTAGCTATTAAATAGGTAGCTATGTAAATAGGGTGCTTAGGGATGGATAATTACTTCAAATGCTGTTTCAATTCTTCTCCAGCCTGCAGCATGGCAGAGCGCACCGCCGGAACCTGACTGACGACGTTCAATAAGCCGAAGTCATGAATCATGCCGCCGTAGCGTACGCTGGTGACTTCCACGCCTGCAGCACTGAGTTTGCGGCCGTAGGCTTCGCCTTCGTCGCGCAGCACGTCAAATTCTGCAGTCTCAATCAGGGTTGGCGGAAGTCCCGTCAATTGCTCGGTGCTGGCGCGTAACGGTGACGCATGGATCTCCTTGCGCTGGTTCAGATCCGTCGTGTAGCTATCCCAAAACCATTTCATCAAGTTGCGGGTCAGGAAGTGCCCGTCTGCAAATTGTTTATACGATGCATCGTCAAAGTCGGCATCGGTCACCGGCCACAATAGTGCCTGATAGCGCAACTTTGGCATTCCCTTTTCTTTCGCCATCAGGCTGACCACCGCTGCCATGTTGCCGCCCACACTATTTCCTGCGACTGCCAATCGGCTGCCATCGACGTGGATTTCCTTGCCGTGTTCCGACACCCATTTGGTTGCGGCGTAAGCCTGGTTGATCGCCACGCCATACTTGGCTTCTGGAGAGGGTGTGTAATTGACAAACACGGCAACCGCGCCGGAATTGACAACCAGATCGCGCACCAGCCGCTCATGCGTCGGGAAGTCGCCGAGAACCCAACCGCCACCGTGGAAGAACATAAACGCGGGCAGAGTTTTGGTGACGCCTGCTGGTCGCACGATGGTCAGTTTGAGAGGATTACCGTCAACGGTAATGGTTTTTTCAGAGACGTCTGCTTTCGGCAAGGTCAGCTTGACGCCGGCTTGGGCACCCACCAAAACGGCGCGTGCGTCAGCTGGCGACAAGCTTTCAAGCGGCTTGCCACCGCCGTTTTCCAGCGCTTGCAAAAATGCTTGTGTAGTAGGCTCCACGCCTGGACTGCCGGCCGCAAATGCGCTGCCGATGGATAGGCTGATGGCAGAAATGGCGAATACGTTTTTCAAGGTTTTCATGGTGTTCTTTCCTTTTAAAATGAGAATGAATGGATCATTTTGGAAATTGCGGCCTGTTTACAACAAGACCAAATTGACGTCGATGTTGTTGCGGGTGGCATTGGAATAAGGGCAAACAATATGCGCCTTGGCGATCAAGTCCTCTGCAGCGACACGATCCAGGCCGGGCAACGAAATTTTCAGTTCTACCTCTATGCCGAAGCCGGTGGGAATGGCGCCGATGCCGACATTGCCGATAACCGACACGTCGGAAGGGATACCGATCTTGTCGCGGGCGGCAACGAATTTCATCGCCCCCAGGAAGCAGGCGGAATAGCCTGCGGCAAATAATTGTTCGGGGTTCGTGCCTACACCTCCGGTACCGCCGAGTTCTTTTGGCGTCGTTAACTTAATGTCCAACACGTTATCTGAAGATACTGCACGGCCGTCACGGCCACCGGTTGCTTTGGCATAAGCGCGGTAAAGGACTGTTGCGATTGACATGGTAATTCTCCTGTTAAAGTTGGTAACCCAATTGGGTCGTTCTAGTTAAAACACGGGTACTGCTAAACGGGTACTACAACGCCGCAAAATTATTCGACTCCTGGTATACATCGAATTATTAATTCGCGCTATTAAATAGTGCACTATTCATACTATATGGCAGAGCGACATTCAATGCCCTTGATCCGGCTTCTGGATGAGTCAATATTGACATTGCTCGTGCGCCCTATTTAAATAGTTTGCTATTAAATAGCTAACTATATATTAATAACTTCAATAAAATCATTACTCTGATGATAGACGTTATACGTTTTTCATCAGCGCCGAGCGCACCACAGCCAATTGCTCTTTCATCCCGATCGCTTCTGCAGGTGTGCATTCAATCGCACATAGCACCGACTTCGGCAACTCAGCAGCTTGCTTCCTCAACGCATTACCCGCTTTGGCGAGCGTGATGATGACCTGCCGTTCGTCGCTCTTTGCGCGTTCCCTGGTAATCAGCTCCAGCGCTTCCATGCGTTTTAACAAAGGAGTCAGAGTCGCCGAGTCCAGATACAGACGTGCACCAATATCCGTCACCGTTATCCCATCTTGTTGCCACAAAACCATCATGACCAAGTATTGGGAATAGGTTAGTCCCAATTTGCGCAGCAGCTTTCGATACAACTTGGTCATTGCCAGTGATGTCGAGTACAAGGCAAAGCAAAGCTGGTCATCCAGTTGCGGTACTTGTTTGATTTTGTCTAATTTCGCTTCCATGATTTGCATAATACATAGCTCGCAATCTAATAGCAAGCTATTTTTAAAGATATTTGCACGATTTATACAATTTATTAATCACACAGCTCCTCAACAACGAATCTCAAGTACCCACTAAACTTACGAATTCATCTTGCGTTTCTCGCAGCGAGGAAGCGATTCAGCGAATAAATAGGCCCTAACCCGGATGTTGTGGGGAAGATTAAGGCAGCGCTGAATAAGTTACTGCGCGGCCCGAGTTTGCGTCTGCGATGCTCACCGTACCTTCGTACGGTTGCGCTTCTCGACGCAAACTCGAACCGCTCGCTACACTTATTCAGCGCTGCCTTAAGGCACTGTATAGCGATACGCCGTCGTTTGACCGGCGTATCGCATTTTTATGGCGATGCGTAAGCCTATTTCTGTCGCTGCAAACGTCGGGTAGAAGGCCAGTTCTTGAGGTCAACGGTGTCCCGGATCTCCGCGCAAACGGTCAAAATACGCTCGATCTCCACGTCGGCCAGCCCTGAGTTGATGGTCAGGCGCATCAGGGATCTGTTCTTGGGTGTGGCCGGAGCACAAAAAACCGCGCCAAAAATGCCCAGCGCCTGCATCGCGTTTCGCAACACCAAGGTTTGCGGTTCCGGTCCCGCCTCCAGCGCGATGATCTGCTCGGTGCCGTCGCCGACGTTGTATCCGAGATCGCTCAATCCCGCGCGCAACCGGGATGCCGCTTCCATCAATCTAATGCGCCGGTCGTCTGCGGTTTGTATGAAATCGATAGCGGTGTTCAGCCATTCAAGTTCGTGGTTCAGCAGGCACGATGAAAAGATGGCCGGTCGCGATTCGCTCATGAAATAGGATTTGAAATACGTGGTGCAGGTGATGAAACCTGCTCGGCCAGAAAATGCTTTGGCTAGCGACGCGGTCCTAAAGTGCACCCGATCTTGCAGATTCAGATCCACGACGACGCCGGCGCCATGCGGGCCATGCGTGCCGATCGAATGAGATTCGTCCACGATGATAATGCTGCCCGCATGTTCGGCTACCCTAAGGATGTCCGGCAACGGGCACATCGAACCATTTGTGCTATACACCGAATCGACCGCCACGATGCCGGGTCCATGAGCTTGCATCTGTTTTTCGAGATGCTCCGCATCGTTATGCCGAAACGGAATAGGTGTTGCTCTTGCCGTGTTGGCGCCTTCCCAGAGGGATGCATGGGCCAGCATGTCGAGGTAGACCGGAATATTCGGCCCCGCCAGCGTTTGGATCAGACCGACGTTTGCTGCCCAGCCGGACTGACAGACAATGCCGTCTTCGGCCTGAAGGTAGGCCGCCATTTTTTTTTCAAGCCTGCTTTGCGGGTTGTCGCCGTGCAAAAAGGTGGCCGACATCAGCAGGTCTTTGTTGTTGATCAGCGATGCCGCCTGCGCTTCGACAATTTCACGTTCCCCCGAAAGGCAAAGGTAGTCGTTGCTGGACAACTGGATGGCGTTCGCACCGGGCACCCGCCCATGCAGCAAATGATCGCCGCCCCATAGTTTGTCGTAACGTTCCAGCCAGGTGTCGATCCTGCGCTCTACGAAGGAAGGCAGGGTGGAGGGGGGCGGAATGCTGATTTTGCGATCCGTGATCATGCTTGGTCTCCCAACGTTTGAGCCAGGAAAGCAAGCACGATGCCCCCTGGGGTGTGGTCCTGCGATAATCGCTATGATGGTAGCAGGAAACCGGTTATGTTCCATTCGGCTCTGGTTCATCGACGCTTTATCAATTATGATGATGAATCCTTGATGTTGCCTTTGGAGCAACAATATGCAAGAACAAATCGAGATGCATAACAAAAAAGTAATTTCATCCCTTCCACGATCGATTAAGCCCCCGTCATCGCCGTTTTACAACTGGTTCCGATCATATGTAAGAAGTCTCACCTCAGCTGGCTCTGACGACGCCCAGTCCAACCGCATGGTCATGATCGGCTGGGTTGCCGTCATAGGTTTTCCGCTGTATGGATGGATTTGGTCGGTGGCTTACCCGCAGCCGTATGAAAATTTTGCGTTGCGTTTCTTGGGCGTGGCGCTCGCCCTTCCGTTGCTGTTTGCCCGCCGGATGCAAAAGAAAAGATGGATGGCGGGATATTCCTATGTAGCGTTGACATACATGGCGCCGTATTTTTTCACCTTCATGTTCTTGATGAACGACGGTTCATCCGTGTGGGCGCAGTCGTTGCTGATTGCGGTCGTCGCGCTGTTTCTTTTCGATGGCTTGTTCGCGACGATCTCATGGCTGGTGGGCACTACCTTGGCTTACCTCACGTTTGTCGCGGTGATTGGCCGCATCGGTTGGCCCAGTTCTGCCATCCTGGTCAACCTTCCGATCGATATTTTTGCGATCCTTCTGGTATCCGTCAGCAAGGTCAGCCGGCGGATTATCGAAGAGGAAAAGCTGAACGGCATGGCTGCCGTTCTGGGCAGCATTTCCCATGAGCTTCGCACGCCGTTGTTGAGCGTCCATGCTTCTGCCAAGGGGCTCAAGCAGTATGTTCCGACTCTGGTCGATTTCTATAAAAAGCATAGCGATCTCGCGATCGGCGCGGAACGGCTGCCGAGCCGGCAATTGGAGATGACGCTTCCGGCAATCGAGCGTATCCAGGCTGAAGTGCAGAGCATGAATAGTGCGATCGACCTATTGTTGGTGAATGCCGGGCGTGCACGCGAAAAGCCGCAGTTGGTCAACGTGTTTTCAGTCAAGGATGTGATGGAGCGTGCGGTTGCATGGTATCCGTTCGAAAGCGACAAATACCGGGCGCTCGTCACGCTGGATATCAAGACCGATTTTAAAATCGAGGCTAATGAGGATTTGATGTCGATGGTTATCGTGAACCTGCTCAAGAACGCGCTGCGGGCTGTCGCTCGCGCCAGGAAGGGCGATATCAGGATTGTCGTCGAAGCGAAGGGCCATGGCGGCCGCATCACCATACGCGATACCGGCTGCGGCATTCCTGCGGACCAAATGGCGCATATCTTCACCCGTTTCCATTCCTACCCAGCGCATGAGGGCACCGGGATCGGTTTGGCATTCTGCCGCGAAACGCTCGCCAGTTGGGGAGCGAAAATCATCTGCCGGTCCGAGGAGGGCGCGTTTTGCGAATTCGTCATGCTGTTTAAAGCGCTCGGCAATGCGGCGCCCGAACGCGTGTAGCTCTGCCACAGATTTTTGGCGCATAATCGCCGCTTCCGAAAGGCACGTACCGATGAGCAAGAAATTTCAAATAAGTCTGTTATGTTGGATGACGCGTTCGCTGGTCGCCTGCATGATGTGTGTCGCTACGGGGCAGGCCGCTGCCGGGCCGGATACGCATTCCGCCGCGTCGCTGCGTGCCATGTACGCCGAGTTGGGGCCGAAACTCGGCAACAATCAGTTTAAGCGACCGTTATACCTCGACTCCGCCGAATCCTCCAGCCATTTAAAAGGGGACATCTACGCGCTGGTTGATTTCCCCTTTTCCGTCGTTAACGAGGCGCTCAATGACCCGGCGCATTGGTGCGATGTGATGATCCTGCACCTCAATACAAAATATTGCCACGCGTCCACAAGCAAGGCCGGCAGCGTTTTACAAGTCAGCATCGGCAAGAAATACTTTCAGCCGCTCGATGATGCCTACCCTGTCGAATTTGCATACAATGCCGCAATAGCGACGCCAGATTATTTCGACGTCCTGCTCAACGCAAAAACGGGGCCGTTGGGCACGAGCGACTATCGGATACTGTTGGAGGCTGTATCCGTCCAAGGCGGCAAGACCTTCCTGCATCTCACCTATTCCTACGCGTACAATTTTGCAGGGTTGCTTGCCATGAAAAGTTATCTCGCAACGGTCGGGAGCGGCAAGGTGGGATTCACGATCATCGGCAAGCAGTCCGGTGGCCAGCCCAACTATATCGGCGGCGTGCGCGGCGTGGTGGAACGTAACACGATGCGCTATTACCTGGCGATTGATGCGTATCTCGGCGCGTTGTCCGCACCGCCTTCGGAACAGCTCGAAAAACGCCTGCAAAGCTGGTTTACTTCCACCGAGCAATATCCGCTGCAGTTGCATGAAGTGGATCGTGCCGCCTACCTTGACATGAAGCGCAGGGAGTATCTGCGCGATCAGAAGTCTCCATAGTCTTCGCCATAATCTTCGCAGCTCTCGTTGACCCGCATATCGATTACGGGTCGGAGGTTGCGCCACGCACACTCAGGGTGCGTCAGATGCACCAACGTGGCGAGGGTCGCCCATCGTTGGGCAGACGGTTACGTTGAATTTCCACGCGCCCCCCGATGAATCCTGTTTTTCCCTTCAAATCGCCTCAAAAATAGATGCAATGGTGTCGGCACAGGTCTTGCGTATATCTTTGTAACTTGTACACAAGAAGGTATACCAAATGATCGGCTGGACTATTGACGACTGGTTGACCGCTTATGAGCACGGCGAAACGCCGCTCGCCTTGCTGCCTAAGCTGTTACGTATGCTGCCCGGTAACGACACTGCATGGATTGCCCTGGTGGATCACGCGCAACTGGCCCGGCAGATAGCCGCACTTGACGCCCGGCGGCCCGCTGGTAGTGGTTTTGCCGGGATGCCCTTATATGGCGTTCCATTCGCGGTCAAAGACAATATTGATGTCGCCGGTATGCCGACCACCGCGGGTTGTCCTGAGTTTGCGTATGTCCCGTCCGTCAATGCCTATGTCGTCGATCGCCTGCTCGAAGCCGGCGCCATTCTGATAGGCAAGACCAATCTCGACCAATTTGCCACCGGTTTGGTCGGCGTGCGCTCACCATACGGTGCGGTGTCCAATTCCTTTGATCCTGCCTATGTGTCGGGTGGATCGAGCGCAGGATCTGCGGTCGTGGTCGCGCGTGGCCTGGTGCCGTTTGCGCTTGGCACCGATACCGCAGGTTCCGGCCGGGTGCCGGCAGGCCTGAACAATATCGTCGGCTTGAAGCCGACGCGCGGCGCCTTTAGTAACACAGGGGTGGTGCCGGCCTGCCGCAGTCTCGATTGCATATCGGTATTCGCCACCACGGTAGACGATGCGAAAACGGTCTATGCAGCGGCGCTGGCATACGATGACGTCGACGCTTATTCGCGTGTTGCGCCGGCCGCTGCGGCGGTCCAATCCTTCCCGCTCAACCCGCGCTTCGGTATTCCGATCCAGCCCGAATTTTACGGCGATCGCCAGAGTGAAGCCGCCTATCATGCGGCGCTCGGCCAGATGGCGGGGTTCGGCGCGCAGTGCGTGCCTATGGATTTTGCGCTGTTCGATCAGGTCGCCGCATTGCTTTACGAAGGGCCGTGGGTGGCGGAGCGCTATGCGGCAATCCGTGAATTTGCCGAGACACAAGCGCTGGCGATTCATCCTGTGGTGCGGGAGATTATTTTCCGCGCCAAGCAATTTTCTGCCGCTGATGCTTACGCTGCAATGTACCAGTTGGCGGACTTGAAGCGGCAGGCCGATGCGCTGATCGCGTCGGTCGATGCGCTACTGGTGCCGACCGCGCCGACGCACACCACGATAGCCGATGTGGAGGCAGACCCGATTCGCCTCAACAGCCATTTTGGCAGGTACACCAACTTTGTCAATTTGCTCGACTGGTGCGCGCTCTCGCTTCCGGCAGGCATGCGCGCAGATGGATTGCCGTTTGGCATAACCTTGATTGCGCCTGCCTGGGGTGAGATGGCATTGGCGTCGTTCGGCGTGCGCTGGCAGGCGCATGTGGCTTTGCCGCGTGGCGCGACCGGTTTGCCGTATATTCCATATGCGCCGAGCATGCGCGCACAGAAGCCAAACACGCCCCTTCCAAATACGGTGCGGCTGGCGGTGGTCGGCGCGCATTTGAGCGGTATGCCACTCAATCGCGAACTGACCGAGCGCCACGCGGTGCTGGTCGAGAGCGCCACTACTTCCAGTACCTACCGCCTGTACGCGTTGGCCGGCACCGTGCCGCCGAAGCCTGGCCTGGTGCGCAGCGACGACGGCGCGTCGATTCAGCTTGAATTATGGGACATGCCGCTGTCGGCCTTCGGCTCGTTCGTGGCGGGCATTCCTGCGCCGCTTGGCGTCGGCACGCTGGAGTTGGCTGACGGCCGGCAGGTGAAGGGATTCATCTGCGAGCCGTATGCATTATCCGGTGCGCAGGACATCACTGAATACGGCGGCTGGCGTGCGTATCGCACCCATTGCGCGGCGCTCTCCTGACGCGTTTTACAGACTCATTCGCCAGACGCATTCGCCAGACGCATTTTCCAGAATCACTCGCCATGAAACATATCTCGGGACCGCAACATGTTTGATACCGTATTGATCGCCAATCGCGGTGAAATCGCGGTGCGCATTGCCCGCACGCTTAAGAAAATGGGCATAAAAAGCGTGGCCGTGTATTCCGATGCCGACGCCAATAGCATGCATGTGCGGGTTGCCGATGCCGCAGTGAATATCGGTGGTGCGGCTCCCGCCGACAGTTATTTGCGCGGCGATGTCATCATTGCTGCTGCCAAGGCAAGCGGTGCGCAGGCGATTATTCCCGGCTACGGTTTCTTGTCCGAGAATGCGGCGTTTTGCGAAGCCTGCGAAGCCGCCGGTCTGGTGTTCGTCGGTCCCACCGCACAGCAAATGCGCGATTTTGGCTTGAAGCATTCGGCGCGGGAGATCGCGGGCAAAGCGAACGTGCCGCTGACGCCGGGATCGGGGTTGTTGCCTGACATCGGCGCCGCGCGGCGTGCCGCTCTGCAGATCGGCTACCCGGTCATGCTTAAAAGTACCGCGGGCGGCGGCGGCATCGGTCTGATGCGTTGCGACGATGAAACGGCGTTGGAACAGGCGTTCGAATCGGTGCAGCGGCTGGGCGCGAATTTTTTCAGCGATAGCGGCGTGTTTGTCGAATGCTTCATCGATCATGCGCGTCACNNCCAGATTTTCGGCGATGGCAACGGATTGGTGGCCGCACTTGGTGAGCGCGACTGCTCGATTCAGCGCCGCAATCAAAAAGTGATAGAGGAAACGCCGGCCCCAGGCCTGCCGGAGGCCACCCGGCAACGCTTGATGGAAGCGTCCGAACGGCTCGGCCGCA
Source organism: Oxalobacteraceae bacterium (assembly GCA_003132085.1). Lineage (GTDB taxonomy): Bacteria > Pseudomonadota > Gammaproteobacteria > Burkholderiales > Burkholderiaceae_D > PKWO01. The sequence continues at coordinate 15,748 of PKWO01000540.1, forward strand.
GTGTCGGCTATCGCTCCGCCGGCACCATCGAATACATCTACGACGAGCGCCGCGACACCTTTTATTTTCTCGAAGTTAACACCCGCCTGCAAGTCGAGCATTGCATTACTGAAGCGGTCACCGGTATCGATTTGGTGGAATGGATGATACGTACCGCAGCCGGTGCGCCACCCG
>PKWO01000036.1 GCA_003132085.1 Oxalobacteraceae bacterium
CCTAGGCCGTACGCGTAAATTTGGAACATGGGGGCACCTCCAATTGCTTTGTGCGTCGGAGAAAGTCAGTTTTATGTAGTCGGCTGTCTGTCATCATCAATTCCTGAATGACCGCACCGAGGCGGTGCCGCTCGGTCAAATTTTTGACCGCCGACAGTCAGTTGCTGAAATCGCAACGTCGTTGCCGGAAATTCGTCAATGGGTGTCCGGTGTCGAGAAATCGTCAATACACACGCGATGTCCGCCAATGTCGGCGCGTCCCTAAAACCGAACCGTCGACCCAATTTTTGGCTACTTCTGCTTTGGGTCGTGAAGGCCCCGTCATCTTTTGGACACCGGCCATTCAATTGTCAAATATTTCTTGCCGCCAACAGCGCGCCGTTAACGTCTCCAATGAGGGTGTTGCATTCACCGGTTGAATCCGCCGGACACTGATAGCCAACTCGACGGTCAACTCACCGTTTGCCGGAGCCAAAAACCTCATTACACTGCGACCAATCAAAAGAAGCAATTGCTGCCCTAGCATCTGATCGCGCCACACACGGCCTAAGTGCGGTGTCGCACAGATCGAGTCCGTTTACCGCCTCACAATGGCCGTTCCTAATTGAAACGGAGAACGGACATGATCATTACCGATCCCCTGAAGCAAGTGTTGTGCATTACCGCTTTTGCTGTGCTAGGCGCATTGTCGGCAACGGCTTGTGCGTTGTCGAACAGATAGTCACGAATTATCGGCATACATTGAGATTTTGATCCTAACCGAGAAAGGCCAAAAATATGAATCCGCTTGCCGAACAATTCGACTCGGTGTACGCCGATGTTGGCGACGAGATCATCAAGACGAACGATCTACCCACAGAGCCTATCGTCGCACCCACATATCGTTCGATAGATACAAAACCGCTAAGTGGCTACGAGGCCATCCTGCGCAAGCATGCCGCTGCCTGCGAAGCGGGGCGTTAAGAAGGCCAGTCGCGAGATCGGGCAATGACGCGGCCCTGTGCAACATGCCGATCGAACACAAAAGGTATGTCAGTAACCGTGATCAGGGCATGCCGAATATTGGCTTCTGGAAATGGGGTAACATCAAATGGACAAGCAACAACTCATCAATACTGCAATGCAGGCTGTCAATATTGGGTAACCCGAAATCGTCTGACGGCCCGCTTTGAATCGGCTGGTCAGTCAGGCTGTTGCTGTTTTTTTCGATTCATGAAGGCACAGCTTCAACGTTCACGCTGACCCGTGTGCAGCTAACATTACCGATCACCCCAGATTAGATGGCGTCTGCGCACCGCCTTTGTCACTTTTCTGGTTTGCCGACCATATTCGATTGGATTCGCTGGATACCAACAACCCTCCAACTTGATTCCTGGGTTGCATTGCACGTGCAATGGCGAAGCGAGCATCCCGTTTTGACTCTGGTGTCGAGGACGGGAGAAACTCAATTTCATGGCTTACGGCATTGTTTAACGCGACATTATCGTCGTGAAAAACACGAAGCAATGCTTTGATTCGATCAACGAACGACAGTCTTGCCTTCATGCTTTTCTCCTTGCAGTTTCGCTCCGAGATTCTAGAGTGCGCCAAAATTGAACTATCCTCAGTGCGGTATCGTACGGAGCATCGCTTCTTACGAATAGCAAAAAAATTCGAAGGCATCAGAACATTATTTTCTTTCCGTACGGGAGCGCACATACCGCGCCATGTAACTGCAGGCACTATCGTCAGCACTTCATGCGAGAGCCAACATCCCAGGTTTGCCGTTCACTGATTCTCGCCCACCCGGAATATGAAACGCTTCAGACATTGCCAAGGAGTTTCGATGTACGCGCCGCCACCTCCCTGTTCACGTTACGACATTGCAACTTTGCATGAAATCGAGCCGGAGGCGCAGGTCGGGTNNCAACTGCGACGTTTCAGCGAGCTACGCGGTACGCCAGTGATATTGGTGTTTTCTCCCACCGCTTGGGATCCATCCGCCGCCGAGCAATTGTCATTCTTGAAGAAACTTCTGGCCGAATGTGCACCGGCATGTGTCAATTTGCGTGAGCTCAGCTACGGGAACGAAAACTATTTTCTGAAATTCGATTCGCCGCAATCATCGACCATGATCTCGGTATTGCATGACTTTGACCCCAGCGGCGGCATCGCACATTCCTTCGGCGTGCACGGCGACCGTGCCGTGGTCGTGGTCGATGCGGAAGGCCTTTTGCGTGAGCGTTATGTTATTCCCGCCGGGACGATGCCGAGAGCCGACCGGTTGAAAGAGGCATTCGGGATGCTGCACAGCAATGACGACAGCGTGGCGCCAAATAAAGCAGGCCAAATGATGTCGGTCAATCGCCGTCAATTTGTGGCGTCGGCCATTGCTGCGTCTCTGGCACTCTGGGTGTGGCCGGCTGCTGCGCTGGCCGACACGTCAAGCGTCAATCCACAATCGAAGAGCGATGCAGTATTTGCGCCAACCTCTCGCAGTGTGACACTGCAGGTAAATGGTGATCTCCATACGCTTGATCTCGATACGCGTGTGACCCTGCTCGACGCACTGCGCGAGAACTTGGGCTTGTCCGGGACCAAGAAGGGGTGCGATCAGGGCACTTGCGGTGCTTGCACGGTGATTGTCGACGGCCGCCGCATCAAATCCTGCATGACGCTCGCGGCCATGGAAGAAGGGAAGCAGATTGCCACCATCGAAGGGCTTGCGCAGGGTGATCGCTTGAGTCCCATGCAACAAGCATTCATCGATGCCGATGCGCTCCAATGCGGTTACTGCACGCCGGGCCAGATCATGTCGGCCGTTGCGCTTGTGCAGGAAGGGCATGCGGGCAGCGAGGGCGAGATTCGCGAGTGGATGAGTGGAAATATTTGCCGCTGCGGCGCCTATGCCGGCATTGTGGCGGCTATCAGCAATATCGCTAAAGGAGCCAAGGCATGAATCCTTTTCATTACAGCCGGGTACAGTCGCTCGATCAGGCGATTCAGGCGATTCAGGCAGCACAGGGGCAGAATGCGCGGTTTATCGCAGGCGGCACCAATTTGCTGGACCTGATGAAAATGAATGTCGAGCGGCCTGCTGCGCTGATCGACATCAATCTGCTCCCCTTGTCCCAGTTGCATATGGACGATGATACCTTGCACATCGGCGCGTTGGCGCGAATGAGCGATGTGGCGGCCAACCCTTTGATCGTGCACCGATTCCCGGTTATTGCACAATCGCTGCTGGCCAGTGCCTCGCCTCAACTGCGCAACATGGCTAGCATCGGCGGCAATATCCTGCAACGCACGCGCTGCACTTACTTTCGCGACACGGCTTGCGCCTGCAATAAACGTGAGCCGGGCAGCGGCTGCGCGGCCCTTGGCGGCGACAATCGACGCCATGCGATCCTTGGCGGCAGCACGCAATGCATTGCCACCCATCCTTCCGACCTGGCCGTGGCGTTAACGATGCTAAGCGCCCGCATAAAACTTCGAGGGCCCGACGGGGAGCGCATTGTCTCCATCGACGATTTCTTCCTGTTGCCCGGAGAAACGCCCAATCTGGAACACAATTTGCGAACTGGCGAGCTGATCGTCGCGATCGAGGTTCCGGTATCTTCCCTGGCGATGCGCTCTTGCTACCT
>PKWO01000442.1 GCA_003132085.1 Oxalobacteraceae bacterium
CCACAGATACGCGCGGCAGTCGCCAATACGGTTGACGCGTGCGCACCCTTGCCCATCGACCCAGGCCGCCGCGCCGGTGCTTGCACCGGGCTCTTGTGTGTGCCGGCGCAACGCTGCTTGCACTTGCTGGTCGGCTTGCACCGCGAGCCAGTCGCGCAAGTTGTGGCGGCTTAGCGGGTCCCAACTGACGCAATGCTTGACATAGGCTTGCGCAGCCACGCGACCGCATGCACCACCGCTGACGCCATCGGCCAGCGCGATGTGGATCGCGCTGGCGTCGCCGGACGGGCCGCTTTCCAGCAGCCTGACGCCGACTGCGTCTTCGCAGACGCCGCCGGGTCGCTGCCGATGGCGGTTGCCGATCAGCGTGGCGAATCCCCAGGTCCACCCGCCGCCGCCGCCAAAACCGCTATCCGGTCGCGCCAGCTGGATAGCGTTGCCGGTGCGGGCCGGTCCAATCAGCGTGGCTACCGCACGGGTCATGGCTGGCGACCCTGCATGCTGTCTGCTGCGAGCAGGCGCACTTCGATGGACTCGCGATCGAGGAAGTTGGAACCGAGCACGCGCCATCCGGCGTTGCTGTTGCCCGGTTGCGGGATCCACACAAACTGATGGCTCTCCGCACCCTTTTCGCCGAATGTGAGATTGCTCTGACCTGGACGCTGAGGGCTTTCATTGTTCACGCCGAAACCGGTGCCGCGTTGCTCGAGAAGCCGCAGATGGGTACGCGACACTTTCACGTAGGACTCGTCGATGGGAAAGCCTTCGCCGTCGAATTCCCGGCCGATGCTGAACGGGAGCGTGGTGACGGCCACCGTTTCAATCTGCTTTTGGGCATTGCGCACCTGGAGCCAGGCAAGCGGCTTGGGCTTGGCTGGCTCGGCCAACAACGTAGGCTGCGCTGCGCCGGCGTGCCAGATTTTGGTGCTCGACGGCAATCCGGCGTGCGGGTTGGCGGCAACGAAAGGTTTTACTGATGGCCTCACTAACGGCCTCACTAACGGCGTCGCTAACGGCATCGCTAACGGTTTCGCCGGCGGTGCTGCCGGCCGACCTGCCGTCGTCGAGGCATAGACGGTGTTGGCAGGCGCCTCCGAAGCGGCGACCGGAAAGTTTGCCGGATTCGGCGCCGCGTCGCGCGCCTCCGGCGGCAACAGCGCCGTCCCTTGGCCTGGTGCCGCGCCGTGCCAGTACTCGAAGCGCGGCGCGTTGGCTTGATTGGTCAACTTGAAATAGCCATCGCCCAGCAAGTTGACGCGGTCGCCATCGGCCAGCTTGCGTCCGCCTTTCAGATACGTGCCATGTTTGGAGCGATCAGTCAGATACACGCATTGCAGCAGCGCGTCCCAGTTAAGCACCAGATGCTGGCCGGACACGTATTGCCCGCTTACCTGCACGTCGGCTTTTGGGGAATTACCGATAATCGCGGGAAATGTTGCTATCGAAATGGCGCGCGCGCCGTTGTCGTCGANNGCGAATATTTCATCGTCGAAATGAAAATGTATCGCGGTTTTATCCTGCCCGAGGTTGGCCCACATGACCACTGCGCGGCCGACCAACTCCCTATCCGGAACGATGCTAAGGCCATAGTATTGCGACATGTCCATCGCATGGGAGCACGGAAGCTTGCACAATACCGCCTTGGAGATTGCATTCAATATCGATGGCGATAGCTTGTTGAGTTCCGTTAAAATGTGCATGTTGTCGGCGGTTTCGCGAATCTGCATCTGCTTGATTTGCCAACGCAGGGTCGGGACGTTGCGCAGCAACGGTGCGATATTCGCCAGAAAGTAATTTTCTGTGGCACGCGCCAACGCATTCAGGACCGCCTCTTGATTGCTCGGTTGGTTCCGCATTGCGGTCGGCGCGAGCGTTACCTGGTCGAATAGCGGATCGCCGGCGGTCGTATCTTGGTCGCGGCCTCCAAAACCGAAGTCTGGAACCGGTTCGACAAAAAATCCCTTCACATTGCGGATGGCACTGCTAATAATTTGTTTCATCACATTGCTCCAAGAATTTGCGAAGCAAGGCCTGTCCTTGCTCTGTACTCTGATAGACGTTTGCCGGCGCCGTGCCGTCTCAGAAAGATTAACTTTCAGATGGATTAACTTTCAGACGAATTAGCTACTTGTCGGCGGATTCAAGTAGAGACGATGTTCCAGCAAGTGTCGATCGCCCAACAACGTAATCGCGTGGCCTTGCTGCCTGAGCCAGGCAACCAGTTGCGGCAAGTGTGTTTCTCTTTGCGCCGCATCGGCGGCATCGGGCAACAGCCTGGTGGCGACATGCAAAGAAATGGTTTCCGGTTGCCAGCGCCCGGCATGCTGATGCCAACAATCGCTTACTGCCGCCTTGACTTGCCGGCTCATGCTGGGCCAGTTCGAGGCATCGAGCGTCACATATGCTTGGTGGGCGTTCATAGATGTTCTTTCATAAATTTTTGATCAGGCGAAACCCCAGTTCAGCGGCGACGTTGGGGCTGCCGACATCGCCTCTGGAATCGATCCAGCCGTCGCTACGGTAATTGCGCTCGGCCAGCACGACCACTACCTTGGTCCACGGTCCGGCATCGCTGGCCGGGTTGTCGCGCAACACTGCGGCATACCACTTGACCGGACTTTGAACGCAACGCCCCCTTGCTTCGTTTAACCGACGGCGTTGTTCGGCCGACAAGCCGGTTTCCCCGAGCCGCCGTTGAATGTCGTTGCATACCTCCGCGCGCTTGGCCCAGGTATAGGCTTCGTCGGCAAATCCCGGCGTGCCCGTTTTGCCTGCCACGCCTGTCAAGCGCCGGCAGGCGCCATTCGCATCCGGCGTGCCGCTATACGCCTTGAGGCAGCCGCTACTCGCGGTGCCGCCGCGGTGGGTGAGCGACATGCCCTCAAGGATAAGGCTCGCTTCTTCTTTGCTGATGTGCAGCGAGGTCGGCTTTACATCCGGCAACAGGTACGCGATATCGCCGCGTCGTTGACCATGCACAGACTGCAGTAAATGTGTCGGCAACTGTTGGTGATCGCCGTTGGCTGCAGCGGCAATTCTTTTCAGCATATCGGCGATCGTCAGCGGCGATGCGACTGCATTGCCTTGCCCTATCAATTCCGACGCAGTATTGGCGACTTCACCACTGCATTTCCCCCACCGATTTTCGAGCGCGCAACGCTTCGCGTGTTCTGCGTCGTATTGCAATGAGATCGCGTCCCAGCGACCTTGCTGGTTCGCAACCTGCAAAAAGTGCGGCGTCATTTGCCGGACGGTTTGTTTGCCGGCGTCGAGCCCCGCAAGCGCCAGCAGATTGCTTGCTTGCACGTTCCATCCGAGGTCCTGTGCAGTATCGGCAATGCGCTGCAAACGGCTGCAGTGGACGAAGCCCAGATCGCGGCAATACGCCCTGTCGAGAAAGTTGGGCGAGTCGGAATTCTTGATATCGTCCAGCAACATTTTGCGGGTCGCGCCGCCTCTCAATCGCAGCTTCGGCCCCAATAGCGGATCGCGCATGAAGGCCACTACCATGATCGGTTTGACCAGGGAACCGGGCTTGGCATCGGTAAACGCATGGTGATCCAGCTTTCCCGGCAGCGGCCGGTCGCGGACCAGCGCGGGTACCGGGCAATGACTCGGCAGCGCTTTGCCTGAGTGCTCCGCTTCGTAGCAGGCCGAATGGGACGAGGCCAACGCCTCGATAGCACCGGTTTTGACATCCAGCACCACCACGCCAAACATCCGCGCCGCGGCACCCTCGCTATTTTGCGCCCAGATATTGTCGCGCAGCCCCGCTGCAGCACACGCGGCGGCATGGCCGGTCATGCATTCAACCATCGATTGCGCGCTGGTTTGCAGCGTTGCATCGAGTGTCAATTCGATGTGCGCGCCCTGCGGGATGTCGATGCCGTCTTGATCTATGTCATTCATCGGCAATGAATCGCTTCGTTGAAGCGGAGCGCGCCATTGATTGTTTGCGGCCAGCAGCAACGGGTTCAACGCCGGCGACACCGCGCCATCCGGCAGCACCGACGGCGCCACGCCGCACAGCTTGATCATCGCCGGGTTATAGCTATTTTTCCCGTCCAGCGGCCACAACACCCTGCCCTC
>PKWO01000566.1 GCA_003132085.1 Oxalobacteraceae bacterium
ACTTCATCATGGACGGCGACCTTGAGGAATTAACGAATGCGTTGGCCGCCGAACACCAGGCGGAGTTGTTGGCGGCCCTCGGAGACGGAACATAAAAAGGGAACCAATTGGTTCATGTTTAATCAATCTGTTGTCATCACTGCCCATGCGTAAAATGAAATCACCGAAACTGCTGCTCGTCGCCATTGCCTTTGCCTGCTTCGCCCTGTTGGGCGGCGCACTCTACTTTCAATTTACCGAATACATGCTGCCCTGCCCGTGGTGCGTGATCCAGCGTTACACGTTTACCGCGATTGCGCTGATTTGCCTGATTACCGCCTTCCTGCCCGCCACAGCATATCGGCGCGGTGCCGGTCTGGCCATGCTGACGGCGCTGTTCGGCGTCGGCGCCGCCAGCTGGCTCCTGTGGGTCAAAGCCCATCCGTCGATGTCTTGCGGTCTCGACCCGATGGAGAGCTCGCTTAACCATATACCTACCGCCAATCTGCTGCCCTTCCTGTATAAAGCGGACGGCCTGTGCACGACTGAATACGATCCGATCCTTGGCTTATCGATTGCACAATGGTCGTTGTTGGCGTTCATCGGATTTTCCATCGTATTGGGCATCCTTGCATTCCGCCGCACGCCGATGAGCGCCGCCCGCAGACGCTGATGCCGAGCGGCCCTAGTTCTAGTCCTGGCTCTAGTCCTGGTCCTGGTCCCAGCATCGGCGCGCTGCTCGGCAATTCGCCGTTGAACCCGCTGGAGACCCGCATCCTGTTGATCCACGCAACAGGGCTGACGCGTGTGCAATTGATTACCCGGCCGGAACGCGTGTTGACTGCGGACGAGGCGGCAAACTTCCACGCATTGTTGCAACGGCGCGTCGACGGCGAACCGATTGCCTATATCGTCGGCGCACGCGAGTTCTACGGTTTGTCGTTCGAGGTCACCCCGGACGTCTTGATTCCGCGCCCGGAAACCGAATTGTTGGTCGAATTGGCGCTATCGCATTTGCCGCCCGACGGACGGCTGCTCGACATGGGAACCGGCTCGGGTGCGATTGCAGTCGCGATTGCCCACGCACGGCCCGACGCCAAGGTTACCGCGCTCGACGTCAGCCCGGCTGCGCTGGAAGTCGCCGGACGCAATGCCCGGCGGCATGGCGTTGCGGTCGACTTCCAGCGCAGCGACTGGTTTGCCGCACTGGACGACCGGCAATTCGACCTGATCGTGTCCAACCCCCCGTATATCGTCAGCGGCGACCGGCATCTTGCGCAAGGCGATTTGCGCTTCGAGCCGGTGGATGCGCTGACCGATCATGCCGACGGGCTGTCTGCGCTAAGCACGATTATCGCCGGCGCGGCGCTTCATTTGGTCAGCGCTGGCTGGCTATTCGTGGAACACGGTTACGATCAAGCCGCCGCCGTGCGCCAGTTGGCCGAGGCACATGGATTTGCCGAAGTGCAAAGTAGACAAGATCTGGCAGGGATTGAGCGCGTCACTGGCGGCATCAAGCGTTGATGGCGCTTTGCCGTCAAGACTGGCGCATTTGCGCCAAGTGCGTATCATCCTAACTGGGCGGCCTTCCAGTCCGAAAAGTACATAAATTCCGTTTTCAACCCTCTTTCCACGATTCCGTTCCCGATGCTTCCTTCTATTGAACAACGCCTGGCGCTAGAACTTGCTGCTAAACCGGTGCAAGTCGCCGCCGCTATCGCCCTATTGGATGAAGGAGCGACCGTACCCTTCATTGCCCGCTATCGTAAAGAAGCGACCGGCGGACTGGACGACATCCAGTTGCGCCTGCTGGAACAGCGGCTGCATTATCTGCGCGAACTGGAAGAGCGCCGTGCGGCAATTGTTGCATCGATAGAAGAGCAAGGGAAGATGACGCCGCCCCTGCTGGATGCAATCATGCACGCGGAAGACAAGACCCGGCTGGAAGACCTGTATCTGCCGTACAAGCTGAAACGCCGCACCAAGGCGCAAATCGCCGCCGAAGCCGGCTTGACGCCGCTGGCCGACGCGTTGCTGGCCGACCCGATGCTGAACCCTGACGAGCAAGCCGCCAACTATCTGAAGCCGGCATTCAAGACTGACAGCGGCGACAATCCCGGCGTCGCCGACAGCAAGGCGGCGCTGGATGGCGCCCGCCAGATTTTGATGGAACGTTTCGCCGAAGATGCATCGCTGTTGCAGACGCTGCGCGAATACCTGACCGAGCATGGCGTAGTCGAGTCGAAAGTGGCGGAAGGCAAACAAGAAGCCGGAGAAAAGTTTGCCGACTATTTCGATTATTCGGAAACCATCGGCACCATCCCCTCGCATCGCGCATTGGCGCTGTTCCGCGGACGCCGCGAGGAAATGTTGACGGTCGCGTTACGCCTCGATACCGAAGCGGAAAAGCCCAAATGGGATGCCCCGCATAATCCATGCGAAGGCCGCATCGCCGGGTGTTTCGGCATCAGCAACAAGGGCCGGCCGGCCGACAAATGGCTGGCCGATACCGTACGCTGGACCTGGCGCGTGAAAGTCTTCATGCATCTGGAAACCGAGTTGATGACCGGCCTGCGCGAAAAAGCCGAAATCGAAGCAATCGATGTCTTCGCCCGCAACCTGAAAGCGTTGCTGCTGGCCGCCCCGGCCGGTCCGCGCGCCACCATGGGGCTCGACCCCGGCTTGCGCACCGGTGTCAAGGTGGCCATCATCGACGCCACCGGCAAAGTGGTTGACACCACCGCGATCTATCCGCATCAGCCGCGCAACGATTGGGACGGCTCGCTGCATACGCTGTCGCTGCTGGCGGAAAAGCACCAGGTATCGCTGATTTCGATCGGCAATGGCACGGCCAGCCGCGAGACCGATAAACTGGCGCAAGATTTGATCAAGCTGCGCCCAGAACTCAAACTAACCAAAATCGTGGTATCGGAAGCCGGCGCCTCGGTCTACTCGGCGTCTGAATTCGCGTCGCGCGAGTTGCCGGACATGGACGTAACGCTACGCGGCGCAGTATCGATCGCGCGCCGCCTGCAAGATC
>PKWO01000123.1 GCA_003132085.1 Oxalobacteraceae bacterium
TCATCTTGCGCAGCACTTCGGCGGAAATTTGCGGCGGCGCCAACTTCTTGTCCCGTACCGAGATCCAAGCATCGCCGTTATCCGCCTTCATGATCTGGTAAGGCATCAACGCGATGTCCTTTTGAACTTCTTTCTCGTCGAACTTACGGCCGATCAAACGCTTGACAGCGTATAGCGTGTTCTTCGGATTGGTAACCGCCTGACGCTTGGCAGGTGCGCCAACCAGGATTTCACCATCCTCTTGGTAGGCGATAATCGAAGGCGTCGTGCGCGCGCCTTCAGAGTTTTCGATGACCTTGGGTTGCCCGCCTTCCATGATGGAAACGCAGGAGTTGGTGGTACCCAAGTCGATGCCGATGATCTTGCCCATGATTGATTCCTCTTAGTAACTAAATAACTGAAATTCGGATAGTACAAATATGTGGGAAAAATCAATTCTTTCAAGCATTCCCACGCACATTTTTTATTTCATTCTTTATTGCGCAACGGTCACCAAAGCGGGGCGCAGCAGTCGATCCGCGATCATATAACCCTTTTGAAGCACGGTAACGATGGTATTGGCCTCTTGTGCGGCAGGCACCATCGAAATCGCTTGATGCTTCATCGGATCCAGCTTGTCGCCTGGTTTCGGATTAATTTCCAGCAACTTGTTCTTTTCGAACGCCGAAGACAATTGCTTCAGGGTTATCTCGACCCCTTCCTTCAGCGATTCAACCGAAGGTGTCTCGATCTGCAGTGCAGTTTCCAAACTATCCTTTACCGGGACCATCGCTTCGGCAAAACCTTCAATCGCAAATTTATGCGCGCGCGAAATGTCCTCCTGCGCTCGGCGGCGGATATTTTCCACATCCGCCTTCGCGCGCAAGAAGGCATCCTGCATTTCCGCTGCCTTGCCAACTGCATTTGCCAATTGCGCTTCCAGGCTAGGCTGGCTCGGCGTAGCAGCGCTGTCCGCCGCATCACCCTTTTGCCCTTGGGCAAGCACGTCAACCGGGGATTCTTGATCCTGCGTCTTTTCCTGATCTTGCATCAAAAAATCTCCAACAATCAATAACTTCACTTCGACAAACTGCAATATTTGCAATAAATGGGGCTATCCCATAATATTTCAAGGGGTATTCCTGAGCGAGGTTTCACTATCCGAAAAACAAAGGCGATTACCCGATCAAATGGAATATTTGGTTACAAATTTCATCCGTTTGTGGGATGTCGGAATCCCTGCAATGCACTACGATACAGACATGGAAATGATATTGGATCGACCACGATCACGGTCTGGAAAACGTATGAAATTGTCATTTATTCTTGGATCCGTTGTTGCCTACGTCGTGCTGGCAACCATCTGGATATGTTATGCAGACCTAGTCGCCCTGTATTGATCAGGCGCGCTATTTTATCAGCAAAAAACAGCGATAATCGTGCCAAGTGGGGGTGATTTCACTGCTTTACACCATTTTTTCGGTTCGGCGCGCCACCAAAACCAATTCTTGAACAGGCGCTATACAATTGCTCCCAGACCGGTGGCCCGTTCCCGCGCAATCTCAGCGTCCTTCTCTTGCTGCTCGCGCATGGCTGGCGTCAGCTTGGTCGTCCAACCCTGCAAATGTTGCTCGGCAAGGTCGGCCATCGCGTCAATCCAGGCAGACGATTCATTGAGACAAGGAATGTAATTGAACGCCTTTCCGCCCGCGCTGATAAAGTCGTTACGCGCTTCCATCGCAATCTCTTCCAGAGTTTCCAGACAATCACTGGTGAAGCCGGGGCAAATCACGTCAACCCGCTTGCAGCCTCCCTGCGCCAGCTTTTTTAGGCTTGGCGCGGTATAAGGCTGTAACCATTCCGCCTTACCGAAGCGCGATTGGAAGGTCAGCATATATTGGCTCTCGGCAAGACCCAATTGCGTGGCCAGAAGGCGTGCCGTTTTGTGGCATTCGCAAAAATACGGGTCGCCAAGCAACAACGTGCGCTTCGGAACGCCATGAAAACTCATGATGAGCTTGTCCGGTTGACCGTGTCGTTCCCAGTGCGCAGATATCGTGCCGGCTAAAGCCCGTATATACCCCTCGTGATCGTGATAGTGCTTGATCAAGCGCAATTCCGGCACATTCCGTTCATTGGCGTAGTGTGCAAAAACCGCATCGTAAATTGAGGCGGTGGTCGATCCCGCGTATTGCGGATAAGCGGGCAAAATCAGGATGCGATCAACGCCGTCGGCTTTTAACTTCTGCAAAACCTGCGACACACCCGGGTTGCCGTAGCGCATTGCATACACTACTTGCAATTCATGCCCGCGCTGCCCCAGATAGCCGCGCAGCAAGGCTGTCTGTTTTTCGGTATGCACCTTCAATGGCGACCCATTCGCAGTCCAGATCGACGCGTACTTCTGCGCCGATCTGGCAGACCGAAACGGCAAAATCACCGCATTCAGAATGAGCCACCACGGCACTTTTGGAATTTCGACCACACGCGGGTCGGACAGGAATTCCTTCAGGTAGCGCCGCACCGCAGCAGCAGTCGGTGCATCGGGAGTACCCAGATTGACCAGTACGATGGCGACTTTGGAGCGAGCACCATGCTGGTGCGGGGGTTCTTGGCGAAAGGACATGGCAATATGTTTGGTGAGAGGGTTAGCGTCCGTGCCCGGGGGCCAATCGGACCGAAGTTAGTTATTATATTTACAAGGCCAGCAATTCGCGCGCATGTTTGCGCGTAGTCGCGGTGATTTCCAGGCCGCCCAGCATCCGCGCAACCTCTTCGACCCGGGATTTTGCATCCAGCACCTCAATGTGCGACACGGTGCGGCCGGCTACCGTATGCTTGCTCACCTGAAAATGCTGATTTGCCTGACTGGCCACCTGCGGCAAATGGGTGACGCACAACACTTGGTGATCCTGGCCTAGACGTTTCAACAAGCGCCCCACCACTTCGGCGACACCGCCGCCTATGCCGCTATCGACTTCGTCAAAAATAAGGGTCGGTGTGGCAGTGGCGCACGAGGCAATGACCGAAATTGCCAACGCAATACGCGCCAGTTCGCCGCCGGACGCGACTTTCGCCAACGGCCTGAGGACGCTGCCGGGATGAGCCGCCACCATGAATTCGACCTGTTCTTGTCCGAAACTGGCCGGCTCGCAGAGGTTTAGAGCAACCGCGAAGCGGCCGCCAGCCATGCTCAGGTCTTGCATCGCTGCGGTGACCGCACTGCCCAAGGATTCTGCTGCTTTGGCACGGGCTTTCGAGAGCTTCTCGGCGGCAACCTGGTAGGCCGCTTTTGCAATGGCTTCCTGGGCACGCAAGCCGTCGAGGTCACTGGCATCGGCCAATTGCCGCAACTGCGCCGACAAGGTCGCGAATTCTTGCGTCAACTCATCCGGCGCGACGCGGAATTTACGTGCAGTGGAATGTATCGCTTCCAGCCGCGCGTCGACCGCGCGCAAACGCTCGGGGTCCAGTTCGACCCGGCTCAAATAGTCATTGAGTGCGTAGACGGCTTCCTGCAGCTGAATTCTTGCCGGCTCCAACGCCTCCAAAACCGGCCTCAAACCCTCATCAATGTCAACCAGTTTGCCCATTTTCTGATTGAGCGACGACAGCCGCGACAATATCGGGTTGTGCTCCGATTCGGAGATCGCATCGAGTGCTTCCTGTGCCCCTTCGATCAGGTTGGCGGCGTGCGACAAACGACTGTGCTCGTTGGATATCTCGGCCCATTCGCCCGGCTTGACGGCTAACTTTTCCAGTTCGCCGACCTGCCACTCCAGCCGTTCACGCTCCGACAGCACATTTTTGGCATTGTTTTCGAATTCTTCCCGCTGCCGGCTCAGCGCACNNCTTGACGCTGTCTTGCAGGCCGGCCTGATTGTCGAGCAGTACCCGCTGCGCGTCATTTTTCAATAGCGATTGATGCGCGTGCTGCCCGTGAATATCAACCAGCATGTCACCCAACTCCCTTAACTGGGCAGCAGTGGCGGCTATGCCGTTGATGAAGGCTTTCGAACGGCCGGCATTATCGATTACCCGGCGCAGCAGTACGCCCCCCTCATCCGAGCCGAACTCATTGGCATTGAGCCAGTAGTCGGCCTCGGCGCCGGTAATAAATTCGGCGGCGATATCCGCCTTGGCGGCGCCTTCACGCACCATGCTGGCGTCGCCGCGCTCACCCAGCGCAAGCGCCAATGCATCCACCAGGATAGATTTCCCGGCGCCGGTTTCCCCGGTAAAAACGGTGAAGCCAGGTGCGAACTCAAGTTCAATCGAGTCGACAATGACAAAATCGTGAATAGAAAGTGTGCGCAGCATGGTGGGAATAAGCTTCCTTTATTTTAACGTCCCCTCGACCGACGGATACTCGTTCCAATGCAATTTCCGCCGCAGCGTATCGTAATAACTCCAGCCCAGCGGATGCAGGAAAGTAATCGTATGCTTGGACCGCTCGACGACGATGCGGTCGTGATGCAACAGGCTAGCCAGCGACTGCATGTCGAAAT
>PKWO01000375.1 GCA_003132085.1 Oxalobacteraceae bacterium
CGGCATCAATATCATGTCGGATGCTTCGATTCCCTTCCATCCCGCGATCGAAGAGCCGTCAAATGCATGGCCGGACTCAAATTTGTCGATGTCGAAAACAGATACTGGGACCGTAACGTGCTGTTCCTTGCCACGTGTATCAGCAAAGCGAAAATCAACGAACTTGACTTCGTTATCTTTCGCCATCTTCAAGACCTCTGCGGCCGTCATTGCCATGCGAATCTCCTAAAATGAGCAAAGTAAAACTAATTTATGATGTGGTTTTGAGCCAACTAGGTACGTACTATTGTGCGAAACGGTGCGAACTGCAGTGCGACCAGAACTCGGGGACAAATCATAGCAGATTCCGTGCCATCATCTGTATCAAAATAGCACTTGATGCACTTCGATGAAGCATCCATAAATATTGAAAAAAACATTGATTTAGTGCTTTTTTCCAATGAAATTCAATTCATCGACGAAATGCACCATATTCACGCAAAAATACAAAATGCATATTTTTGGTGCATTAAACCGATTGTGCGACCTTAGCGCCCTTTTTTGGCGCATCGCATCTGGAACAAATTTGTTCCCGCATTCATATATCGATTGAATTGATATCAGGTCAATTGAAGTGGCGGCATAGCGGATTGGCGTTCTTCATGTTTTTTGCTGTCGTCCGATAAAAATTTCGCAGCCAATTCAAATATTTCGTCTCCCGACAATACGCGATGCACGAGTGGCAGCAACTCTTCCTCTTCTTTTGCCAAGCGCAACAGCAAATTGCTGCAATATAGCTCCATTGCACGGCGCAATTCTTTGCGTTTCATTACGCCTTGATCAAGGACATGCCGCACCTGTTGGGGCAGGGATTGTAAAATCCTCAGGCAAAACGCGCTGAGCGACTCCAGTTCGGCCAGCAACGAATCGACCTCGCGAGTGGCATTCCGTATCGCCGGAATGACATATCTCTCCACCTTGCGAGAACGGAAAAATTGATCGAACTGGGTGAGCTTGTGTACGGCGGATTCAACACTGGCGAAATCGATTTCTTGCAAATTCTTCCAAATGGCGCTGATGCTCTGTTGCAATTTTGCAAGAATTTTTCGAGCGTTATTTTGCTCGGCAGAAATAGCGACAATAGAATATGTGGCGGTAAGCATTGCGACCTCCTTGAATACGACAATGGTGAATATCAATTGCAGACTGGACTTCTGCCCAGGCGTAGCAGGCAATAGATTTGCATCGAATGGCAAATCACCGCTACCAGACAAATGGACAGTCATCTCAATGAAGAGTTCACGAAGGGGATGCTACAAATTCCTGGCGACCAGTGCCGTTACTGAACATAACACGCAAAGAAGAGTATTGCCGTTAAGAACTAATTGAATTTTCAAAGGAGCGCGCAACGCGGCTATCGATTGGCCATCAAGCCGGCATCCCGCTGCAAAGCAGCCCGGGACACCGAACGGTTGAACTATCCCAGTTTCACCGCATGCTCGCGTGTGGCATGAAAGACAATCTTGGGCCAGCGTTCCTGGGTCAGCTTCAGATTCACTCCGGAAGTCGCGAGATACGCCATATTGCCTGCTGCGTCGTAGGCGACATTGTGGCCAGCCGAGGATTTTTCGAAATCCGCCAATATGCGCTTGTCGTCGCATGATACCCAACGCGCACTGCTAATGCTGGTTCCCTCAAATACCGCATCAACCCCGTACTCGTTGAGCAGGCGGCTGGCGACCACTTCGAATTGCAGCACGCCGACAGCGCCGAGTATCAAATCGCCGCTATTGACAGGCTTGAACACCTGTACCGCACCTTCTTCGCCGAGTTGCTGCAGGCCCTTGTGCAACTGCTTGATTTTCAAGGGATTGCGAATCCGCACAGAACGAAAAAAATCGGGCGCAAAATAAGGAATACCGGTGAATTGCAACATCTCGCCTTCGGAAAAACTATCGCCGATTTGCATGTTGCCGTGATTCGGCAAACCGATAATATCGCCGGCAAAAGCCTCTTCCACCTGTTCGCGACTTGAGGCCATGAACGTCACTACACTGGACACCTTGATTTCCCGATTGAGGCGCAAATGTTTGATTTTCATGCCACGCTCGAACCGTCCCGAACACACGCGCAAGAAGGCAATCCGGTCGCGATGGGCGGGATCCATATTTGCTTGAATTTTAAACACGAAACCGGTAAACGACGTTTCGGTCGGTGCGACGGAACGTACGGTGGCATCGCGTTCGCGTGGAGGTTGCGCCCAATCTAGCAACGCATTCAGGATTTCGCGCACACCGAAGTTGTTAATCGCCGAGCCGAAAAACACCGGGGTCTGCGTGCCCGCCAGGAAAGCGTCAAGGTTGAACGGATGCGATGCGCCGTGCACCAGCTCGACTTCCATCTTCAGCTGTTCTATTTCAAGCGGGAACATTTCAGCCAGACGCGGATTGTCTATGCCTTTGATTACTTCAAAGGTCTGATCGGCTTTTTCACTTCCTGCCGCAAACAGCATGATCTCGTCGCGCAGCAGGTGATACACGCCGCGGAAGGATTTGCCCANNTACCGGTGCGCATTGAATGTCGAGTACCGATTCCAACTCGTCGAGCAACTCCAGCGGGTCGCGCGTTTCACGATCCATCTTGTTCATGAAGGTGATAATCGGCGTACTGCGCATCCGGCACACGTTCAACAGTTTGATCGTCTGCGCTTCAACGCCCTTGGCCGCGTCGATCACCATTAACGCAGAATCCACCGCTGTCAAAACGCGGTAGGTGTCTTCCGAAAAATCCTGGTGACCGGGCGTGTCGAGCAGATTCACAACGTGATCGCGGTATTCAAACTGCATCACCGAGCTAGCCACCGAGATGCCCCGCTGCTTCTCAATTTCCATCCAATCGGACGTGGCATGCCGGCCGCTCTTGCGCGCCTTGACCGTGCCGGCAAGCTGGATCGCGCCGGAAAATAGCAACAGCTTTTCAGTCAGCGTTGTCTTGCCGGCATCCGGATGGGAGATGATGCCAAAAGTGCGGCGCCGCGCCACCTCGCGAGCAATCCGCTCAGTCGATATGCGCGGTGGCGATTCGGGCGCAGTGTTGTCGGTAGATTCAGTCAATGGGAGATCGGGAATGGCGGCCATGATGGTAGCCCTTGCAAAAAGCCCTAAAGTCTACGCACTCTTGGGGACGAAGTCTAATTCATTGATAAAAAAGGGAAATTTCGCCCCAAAGAAGATAATACATTGGCAAGAATAACATTGACGAGCCACCGAGGAGTATTCGGGTCATTCCACTGAAAATCGGTATGCGCAAATGTGTATGACATGTTGCACCATCTTTTTAAAAATGATCAAAAAGACCATATTCTCATCGTTGCCTCCAGCGCACGAGGTTTCAGTGTATCGCCAATTAAGTTGACCATCCTGCAAAAAACCGCATATTTCTTTTTTGGGAAACATGGCTTTTGTCCATTGCTTGTCTAATCGTTTTTTACTAAAGTGAAAATTCTTGGCACCGCTATTCAATTTGAATTTGATCAGAAATTGGCCGGAGAGCAAAAATGATGCAAGCTGCAACGATAGAGCCGGATTCGTCCATCAACTTACGGAGCGACCACCGGTACAAGAATACCGATCCATTCACACTAATCGAAATCGACCGTTCAAGCGTGGTTGATAGTATTCGATTGGACGACGGATATGTGCCAGACAGCGTGTACGCGAACGGATTAATGCGGGAATTGTGCCCGCAATGCAAGACCAACCATTTGAAGCTGGTGCTTAGGCAGCAACGAGTACGGCATGCACACCTGTATTGCGAGTGCTGCGATAAGTGCTTCGATGCGCGCTACCCGGACGGCTCTTCGGCATTGGTTCTTGACGAATAATCGCGCTAGCGGGAGCGGGGCGCACTATCCTCGTCGAACAGCTCCTTCATCAGAAATGCCTCAAGTGCCGCATTGTCGGATGGGCGCGCCGACATCGGAACTGCGCGGCCGAGGCGGTGTGACTCAAACTCGAAATCGCCGGTTTTGTATTTGCGGATCACGTCAATCACCTTTTTGACAATGGCAAGTCGCACATTGCCCCCCACGCCGGCATCGACAGTGTATGACTCGTGCCAATTGTCGCCGGCTCCGGGACGCCAACCGTTGAATTTGAACTCTCCCTCGCGCACGCCGAGCCTGGTGATCTCAAACACTCCGCCCGTGTTATCGGACTTCGGCGACCTTTGATTGCGATTGATGTTTGCCATGATTTTGTCGTTGACAGATGGCCCGCCGCTGGCGGCTGCGGCGGCAGCATTCTGCTGCCCGGCCTGCTCTTCAGCCGCCTGCCGGGCAGCGCGCCTGGCGTTGATGCGCGCAGTGAAATCATCCTCCACAGGTGGCTCAGGCTGGGTGGTCGGCTCCGGCGCCGGTTGCGGCGGCAACGCGAATGCGGGCCTATTCGGCGAGACCGGCCTCCGCATTGCAATAATCGGCGGATGACGCGGCGCCGGGTGAGGCTTGGGAACCCGATGCGGTTCCGGCACAACCGCTGGCGGCGGCGTGCGCCGCACCGGATTGGCAAGGCTGACAGTAAGCGGCCCCTGCAC
>PKWO01000333.1 GCA_003132085.1 Oxalobacteraceae bacterium
CGAACCAGCCGATCGCACCGGTATAGAAACCGCGTGGCTCCGCTTCCAGCTCGCTGATTATCTGCATGCTGCGATGTTTGGGCGCCCCGGTAATCGAACCGCAGGGGTAGAGTGCGGCGAACACATCGCTCAAGCCGACGTCGTGCCGGATGCGCGCGCGCACGGTCGAGGTCATCTGCAGCACGCTGGTATAGCGGCTGACTTCAAACAACTGCGGCACTTGCACCGAACCGATGTCGGCAACGCGGCCCAAGTCATTGCGCAACAGGTCCACGATCATCAGATTTTCGGCGCGGTTCTTCGGATCGAGCGCGAGTTCGATTGCGGCCGCCGCGTCCTGCTGTTCGTCGCCGCTGGCGGCAGCGGTTCCTTTCATCGGCCGCGCAGTCAATTCGCCGCGCTCGTGTCTGACAAACAATTCCGGCGAAAGGGATAGCACAGCTTTGCCGTCTGGCAACATCACTAATGCGCCATAGGGAACCGGCTGCCGCTGACGTAATCGCGCATACAACCGGTATACCGAACCGTAGGCGTCAAACCGAAGCCGGTACGTGTAATTAACTTGATAGGTATCGCCAGCTTCGATATACGCGCGGATGCGCGCCAAGGCGTCCGTGAACTCGGCGTGCGTGACGTTGGCTCGCAGATTCACGATACCGGCCGGCCGCTGGGCTTGCTCGCGCGCCTCCAGCCACGCATTCACTTGCGCAGAAGACAGGCGAGCGCATTGCTTAAACAGCAGCACCTGGCTAACGGAGCCCGGCTCGCGGCGCGGCGCAATATGCTGCAGTTCCGCTCCCAGTTCGTAGGCAAACAAGCCGACGGCATGCTGCCCTTGCGCCAATGCCTGGCGCATATCCTCCAGCATGGCCGGCAACTCCGACGCCTGCCTGCATTCAAGCCTGCCAAGGTAACCGGTATAGAGGCGGGAACGCGGCAGCACATCGCTGGCATCGCTATCGTCGAGCAATGCAAAACATTCGTCGTTCAATATCGCTTCAGCCAATGACATGGGTAGATTAGGTGGATTGCGAGCCGGTCAGCTGCCACAGTGCCATTGACCTTGCACGGCTGCTCGCTACACCAGGAGCAGCGCAATTTGCGCCTGCGCGTTGTCGGATGGATTTTGTTTGAAACCGGTCTTCGCAAAACGATGCCAGCGCCCTACCACCAGACTGGCGATCATGTTGGCGCGGAGGGCGACTTCGGCCTCGTCGGCCTGGTCTTGCGACGCAGCAATGCGTAGCGCCTGCTTGATTGCCAGTTCGACACGCTCAATGAACTGATTCATGCGGGCCTGCAGGCGCTCGTCCTCGTTAACCAGCGCGTCGCCTGTCATCACGCGCGTCATGCCGGGATTCCGCTCGGCGAAATTGAGCAGCATGCCGGCGATCGCCTGGGCTTGCGATAAACCGTTTTCCTGTTGCTCGGTGATTTGATTGATCAAACCGAACACCGTCGATTCGATAAATTCGATCAGTCCTTCAAACATCTGCGCCTTGCTGGCAAAGTGCCGGTACAACGCCGCCTCAGACACGCCAAGCTTGGCCGCCAGCGCGGCCGTGGTGATTTTCTCGCCCTTGGGCTGCTCCAGCATGCCAGCCAGGGTTTGGAGAATCTGAAGTTTGCGCTCGCCCGGTTTGGTGGTGGCCATGGTTTTTATGAGTAAGTGAGCAATCGAATGAAAAAATTAGCCGCGTAACTATCTCAAGCGCCGCAGGTTTTTGGATAGCTCCCCGATGGATTTTACTTTGACATCGACATAAACGGGGCGCTTTATCAGGTTTACCTGTACCGGTGCGGCAAGCCCTGGAAAATTCGACGAAGACGCGAGGTATCGGGTGATCCAGACGGTGCGCAAACCCAAGGTCTTGGCTGCCTTGAGCGTGCCGACGGTATCTTCGACCAGAACGCAACGATGCGCGGCGATACGCTCGCGTGCCATTATCTTGCGCAACAAGGGCTTGGACGGCTTGGGCCGCAGGCGCCCATGCACGCGCATTGCCTCGATCGCAATATGCTGGGCAAAGTGCCGTTGCAACCCCAGATGACGCAATACCTCGCCCGCATAGCGGCGCGGCGCATTGGTCAACAGGATTTTTCGCCCCGGAAGCCGCCGCAGCATGCGGCCTATGCCGCGTTCGGCACGAATCATTTTCTGCAAGTCGTCAAACCGGTGCGCCTCGCGCAAGAAATCCTCCTCTCTCACCTGATGATGCTTTACCATACCCAGCAAGGTCGCCCCATAGCGCCGCCAGTATGCGAGACGCGCGGCATCTACCGTCGCGGCGTCGGCCGGCACACCGGCGCTACCCAGCACCTGCGCCATGTACGCATTCATGTTGGCATTGATCGCCGGGAATATCGCATGTGACGCATCGTGCAAGGTATTGTCGAGGTCGAACAACCAGGTAAGCGTAGACGGTCTTTTTTTGGCCATGTTGAGAGAGTGCATGCGTAACAAACTGATTTTCTTTCTAATATTGCTTTTCAGCCAAGCTGCCGAGCCGGTTTGGGCAAACGATGCTGACACGCTTGCTCCGCCTGCTTCAACCGCAATTCAACCAGCGCCTTCCGCCGCGCCGCAACGCGGCACCTTGTACCGCGTTCGCTATCAAAATCACACCGGCTACCTGTTCGGCACCATCCATGTGGGCCGACCGGATTTTTTCCCGCTCGAAGAACAGGCGACACGGGCTTTGACCGAGGCCGGCACCCTAGTGCTGGAGCTTGACATGCGAAACCACGCCTCCTTGCAAAGCGCGGCGAAAAAATACGGCATATACACAAACAACGATACACTGGACAAACACTTGGCGCCAGCCAGCCTGATGCGGCTAAAGCAGGCGCTGGCACAAGCCGGCGTGCCGTTTGAAGGCGTGGCCCATATGAAAGCATGGTTGGTGGCCAATCTCTTGCTGGTTGCCATGCTTGAACGCCAAGGCTATCACACCGAACAAGGTACTGAAACATTCTTGTTAAAGGCGGCGGAAGCGCAAGGCAAAACCATCCGGGAACTAGAGTCCGCGGATTTTCAGTTATCGCTATTCGACGACATGACAGAAAAGCAACAGGAACAATATCTAGACGAAAATCTAACTGACTTGCAATCCGGCGTCGCGCTGAAAAAGACGCAGGATTTGATCGATGCGTGGGTGGCCGCAGATGAAAAAGCATTTGACGTCTTGCTGCGGGAAGCACAAGACGATCAATCGACCACCGGTAAATTCTTCCGCCGCGTCTTGCTGGATAAACGCAACCCGACGATGACGGCCAAGATAGAATCCTTGATCAAGCAAGATAAGGTCAGTTTTGTGGCCGTCGGCCTGCTACATCTGATTGGCGCAAACGGCGTGCCGCAGTTGCTGTCGCGGCACGGGTATCAAGTGACGCGGCTCTATTAACCCCCGATGTTACAGGCGCTTACAGAGTCGCCCAAATTTGTCACGCGCGTGCTTAGTGCTTAGTGCTTAGTGCGATCGGATCATGGTTCCAAATGCCTGCTCGGTCAACACTTCCAGCAGCAACGAATGTTCAATCCGGCCGTCGATGATATGCACAGTATTGACGCCGGATTTAGCGGCGTCGAGTGCGGATGAAATTTTCGGCAGCATGCCGCCTGAAATCGTGCCGTCGGCGAACATTTCGTCGATCTCGCGCGCGGAGAGGTCGGTGACCAGATTGCCATGCTTATCCATCACGCCGGGAATATTGGTCATCATGATCAACTTCTCGGCTTTCAGTATCTCGGCAATCTTGCCCGCGACCAGATCGGCATTAATGTTGTACGCCTGACCATCGTCGCCAAAGCCGATCGGTGAAATGATGGGGATGAAGGCATCGTCCTGCAATGCTTTGACCACCGCCGGATTAATTGCCTCAATCTCTCCGACAAAACCGATGTCGATGAACTGACCTGGATTCTCGCGGTCAGGCATCTTCATTTTGCGCGCCCGGATCAATCCGCCATCCTTGCCGGTGAGGCCGACAGCTTG
>PKWO01000304.1 GCA_003132085.1 Oxalobacteraceae bacterium
GCTTTCCCATTGATCCTCTCTTGACAATTAATGCCAAATGTCCCATCGTCGACATGGATTGACGTAGCAGTCTGCCAGGCTAGGATAAATCGCCAGGAGCTGTATCCACCTGATTGTCGATAAGTGTCCGCCTTGTCATTTCAACACCAGCGCCTTTGCCGTGGAACTGATCAGGTCCCGCAGCCATTTGTGTTCGCCGGCCTGATGTACCCGTTCATGCCATAGCTGGTAAAACCGCATTGCCGGAAATTTTATCGGCGTGACATAGGTCTTGAGGGGGAGGTTTTTTTCGTAGTATTTGAGGAATTGCTTGCCGGTAGTGAGCACCAAGTCGGTTTGCGTCAACATATATGGAATCAGCCCGAAATAGGCGGACTCCACCGCCACGTTGCGGTGCAAATTCTGGCGCGCCAGGAACGAGTCGATAACGCCGTGATAACCGGGCAACATCGGCGACGGCGCGACGTGCGGCAGGCTCAAGTAATCTTCAACGGTCATTTTGTCGGGATCGGTGCGCTTTGCATACGCGCAATCGGCGCGCATGGTGCAGGCGATCCGGTCTTCAAACAATTTCGACAGGTGCAAATGTTCGGGCGGTTCATCCCAATTGGCGATTACCAGATCGAGATCGCCATCGGACAACAAGCGTACATAGTCGATTTCAGGGCCGAGGCCGTGGATCACGATGCGGCTCTTCGGCGATTCGCGCCGCAGTCCGGCAACGATATTCGGCAGGAACTGGCTATCCAGGTAATCCGGTGCCGCGATATGAAAGGTTCGCCCTTCGTGTTGCGCGACGAACGGCAGCTTGCGGACGAATAGGCGTTCGGTTTCGTCCAGAATGCGCTTGGCGGGGCGCAGCAGACTTTCGCCATGTTGGGTCGGCACCATGCCGCGCGCGCCGCGCACCAGCAAGGGGTCGCCGGTCAATTCGCGCAATTTGCGCAGCGACGCGGAAATAGAGGGTTGCGGCTGGTTGAGTTTGAGCGCGACGCGCGACACGTTTTTTTCGGAAAGCAGCATATACAGTATGCGAATCAAGTGTACGTCGAGATGGTCAGGCAGGCTGGACATAGGAAATTTCCATATATGAATATCGTTATGTCGAATATACTTTATTTCTGATGTTTTAAGCGATGAAAAAGACTATCTTGTGTGGTCTGATGCGGCCACATTGGCAGACGATTCACTGATGAGGAATGCATGGAAGCATTAATGCTGTCGTATGGGGTCGAATGGCTCAATCTGCTGGTTCGCTGGCTGCACCTGATCACCGGGATCGCCTGGATCGGGGCGTCGTTCTATTTCATCTGGCTGGATAATTCGATCAAGCCGCCCCAGCCTGGTTCCGATCTCGCCTTGCGCGGTGTGTCCGGCGAACTGTGGGCCGTGCATGGCGGCGGTTTCTATAACCCGCAAAAATATCTGGTGGCGCCAAAAGAATTACCGGCCGAACTGCACTGGTTCAAATGGGAAGCGTACGCCACGTGGTTATCCGGCTTTTCCATGCTCTTCATCGTATATTACTTCAACGCATCGGCGATGATGATAGACAAATCAGTCGCCGATTTGGCGTCCTGGCAGGCAATCGGTGTTGGCCTGGGTACGCTGGTGATAGGCTGGGCGGTCTATGACGCGCTGTGTCGCTCGCCGCTAGGCAGGCGTGATGGCTTGCTGGCGATTGTCATGTACTGCTTGATCGTCTTCGCCGCATATGGTTTATCCGTGGTGTTGAGCGGCCGCGCCGCTTACATTCATGTCGGCGCGATGATCGGCACGATCATGGTCGGCAACGTATTGATGGTGATCATCCCCGGGCAGCGCAAACTGGTGGACGCAATGAAACTCGGCAAAGCACCTGACCCGATCTATGGTCAAAGGGCGAAGCAACGCAGTGTGCACAACAATTATTTCACGTTGCCGGTGCTGTTCATCATGATCAGCAATCACTACGCAATGACTTACAGTCATGCATACAACTGGCTGGTGTTGGCGGCCATCATGGCGGCGGGCGTGTTGATTCGCCACTTTTTCAACTTGAAGCACAAGGGAAGAATCGTTTGGACTTATCCGGCGGCAGCGGTATTGCTGCTGCTGGCAGTGGCTATCGCGATCGCGCCGAAGCCGGTCGCCCGGCAGCAAGCCGCGAATGCCGGGGCGCCGCAATTCATGCAGGTGCAAACGGTGATCAGGCAGCGTTGCGTGGGTTGCCATTCAGACCGACCGACGCAGCCAGGATTTGCCGCCGCGCCGGCCGGCATGATGTTGCAAACGCCGGAGCTGATTCGCAAGAATGCGGCCAAGGTCTATCTGCAAGCGGTGCAACTGAAGGCCATGCCGCTCGGTAATTTGACCAATATCACCGATGCAGAGCGCGCGACCATAGGCGCCTGGTACGAAGCTGGTGCAAAATAGGCGCATGTACCTTTGACGTACTCATCGCGTACCCATCGCGTACCCGTATTACCTATCCAAACCGAAGACAAGAAGAATGCAAATGACGACCATCTCGATAGACGGTTTTACTCTCACCGCACAGCAAGTCATCGCCGCAGCGCGTGACGGCACAGGGGCGGTTCGCCTGGCAGATTCTTCGCGCGATGCGTTGAAGAAAAGCCGCGACTTCATCGAAACAACCTGGATGCATGACGACGCGCCGATGATGTATAGCTTCAATACCGGCGTCGGTTTGCTGAAAGACACTCGCGTCAAGGTTGAACATATTGAACTGTTCCAGACCCAGTTGATCATGTCGCACGCCGCCGGCATCGGCGAACCGTTTTCGGAAGAGGTCAGCCGCGCGACCATGCTGTTGCGCGCCAACGCTTTTGCCAGCAACTATTCGGCGCCGCGGGTCGAAGTGGTAGACCGCCTGCTGGCCTTCCTGAATGCCGGCATCCATCCGATCATGCCGCAAAAGGGATCGGTCGGCGCCTCCGGCGATCTGGCGCCTTTGGCCTATCTTGCCGCAGCCATCGCCGGATTCGAGCAGGCCGAAGTGATGTATCAAGGCAAGCGGATGTCCGCCCCGGAAGCAATTACGTTGGCTGGCATCGGTGAAGTCAGGTTCGATCTGAAAGCCAAAGACGCGTCAGCCCTGATCAACGGCTGCACGGTATCGCTCGCGGTTGCAGTGCTGGCCGCGCACGATGCGCGTAACCTGTTGTCCGACGCCTGCGTGTCGCTCGGCCTGACTCTGGAAGCGATGCGCGCCGAAATGTCGGCGTTCGATCCGCGCATCCATCAGGCGCGCCCGCACGCCGGGCAAATCAAGACCGCCAAGATCATTCGCGCGTTGCTGGCCGGCTCGACCCGAACCACCCACGATGCCCGCGCGGTGCAATTCCCGGAAGAGCTGCGCCGCACCGACATTCCGTACGCCGCCCGCATCCAGGATGTGTATTCGCTGCGCTGCGCGCCGCAGGTGTACGGCCCGGTATTCGACGCGCTCGATTATATCGACACGATTGTCGACAAGGAAATCAACTCGGCTACCGACAATCCGCTGATATTCGGCAAGGAGGGTGGCGGCTTTGAAATCATTTCGGGCGGAAATTTCCACGGCCAGTACCTGGCGCAAGCGATGGACCTGCTGGCCATGGCGGTGGCGGACCTCGGCAGCATTTGCGAGCGCCGTGTCGCCCGCCTGATCGACCCGACCTTGTCGTGGGGCTTGCCGCGCAATCTGATGAGCGGTGTGCGCGGCGTCAATACCGGTTATCCGGTGGTCCAATGCTCGTTGAGTTCGCTGGTGATGGAAAACCGCACGCTCTGCATGCCCGGCAGCGTGGACAGCATTCCCGCCAAAGGCAATAGCGAGGACCATGTTTCCAATTCCGCCTGGTGCGCGCGCAAAGCCGCGACCGTGGTCGCCAATACGCAGTACATCATCGGGGTGGAAATGCTGCTGGCGGCGCAGGCATTGACAATGACGGAAGCGCTGTTGCCGGGTTTTGTGCTGGGCGACGGCACGCAGGCTGCCTACGAGGAAGTGCGTCGTCAGATTCCTGCTTGCCTGGATGGCGACCGCTGGTTCCACAACGACATCGCGGTGGCGCGATCGTTTGTAACGACCGGATCGGTGCGGGCCGCGGTGGAGGCCAAGATTGGCGCGTTCGTGTAGTCGCGTTGGGGTACGAGAGCCGGGGGTGGCTATTCTGTCTTTATATTCGAATATTTCATCGGGCAATGCGATACCATTGTCGGCATTAAATTTCCCCTGGGACCAGACGTGAATGAAGAACGCTTAGTCGATATTGAAATAAAACTTGCGCGGTCGGACGATATGCTCGAGGCATTGAACCGGGTTGTCTATGAACAGCAAAAGAAAATTGATCGCCTGGAGGCGTTGTATGCGGCGCTGCTGCATCGCATGCCGGAAAGTGCGGACAACGGCGCTGACAGAAATATCGAGAACGAGAGACCTCCGCATTACTAAACCGCGGTGTCTCCGTTTGAAACCCGGGCTTGCTTACCGATGCGTGTTTTCGCGCAGGTGCACCCGACGCCCGGCTGCATAGGTGGCGGCTACCGCGCGATCGTCGCCCAGCATCGCAAGTGCAAACAGCATCTCTTCCAGGCTGTCGCTGCGGGCGCTGCGCCGCGCCAGCAACGGCGTGGCTTGCGGGTCGAGCACGATGAAATCAGCTTCTGCGCCGATGGCGAAATTTCCTATCGTGCCTTCCAGTTGCATGCTGCGCGCTCCGCCCAGCGTGGCCAGGTAGAACATGCGCAACGCCGACAGATGGGTGCCGCCCATGCGCGCCACCTTGTAGGTCTCGTTCATTGTTTGCAGCATAGAAAACGACGTGCCGCCGCCGACGTCGGTTGCCAACGACAGCAGCATTTGCGCCGCATCGGCTTTGGCGAAATCGAACAGGCCGCTGCCCAGGAACAGGTTGGAAGTGGCGCATATCGATACCGCCGATTGGGTTTCCGCCATACGGGTGCGATCGGCGTCGTCCAGCCAAATGCAATGGGCATACATCGCGCGCGGGCGCAGCATGCCGAAGTGGTCGTAGACGTCCAGGTAGCTGCGCGCGTTCGGAAACAAGGATTTTGCCCATGCCGTTTCATCGGTATTCTCGGCGACGTGGGTTTGCAGATAGGTGTCCGGATAGGCTGCCGCCAACTCGCCGGCCAGTTGCATTTGCGCGTCNNCGCAGTGTCGCGCAGGAACTCGGGGCAGTTGCGATCCATTAGCACCTTGCCGGCGACCATGCGCAGGTTGCGCGCCTCGCTTTCATGGAAGAATGCGTCAACCGAGGCGGTGTGGATGGTGCAATACACCATGGCGGTGGTGGTGCCGCAGCGCAGCAGTTCGTCCACAAAAAAACCGGCGACATTGCGCGCGTGTCCGGGGTCGGCAAACTGCCGCTCGGTCGGGTACGTGTAAGTCTCCAGCCACGGCAGCAAGCCGGGCGCCGGCGAGGCGATCATGTCGGTTTGCGGGTAGTGGAGATGGGTGTCGACGAAGCCCGGCACGATCAATTTTCCGCTATAGTCCTGCAGCGGCGTGCCCGGCGTCAGGCTAGCCTTGAGTTCGGCAAAATCGCCGACGGCTTGCACATGATCGTCGTTGATGAGCAGCAAGCCGTCTTCGTGCCACTGGTGCGATTGCGGATGGAATGCCGGGTCGGCGGTGAAATGCAAAATGCTGGCACGGTAGGCGTGCAGGCCGCTACCGGCTGAAAGGGGAGGTGTCATGCGACGCTTTCTGATTCAATTGTGGTACATGCCAGCCCGGCAGCGAACACGCGGTGTGAATGAGCAGGCGAGTGGATGTAGCGCATGGACATAGTTTAGGCGCTTGCCAGCATTTGCGCGGCTACCTGCCGTTGGGGGGCGCGTTGGACGGCTTGTTCCGCCGTTTCCCACACTTGCAGCAGTTGGGCCGCCACCGATGCCGCGATGATTGCCGGCGCCTTGCCCAAGATACCCGGCAGGCCGATCGGACAAGCCATATCATTCAGTCGTTGCGTGGCAATGCCGCGTTCGGCAAGGCGATGCTCGAACTGTCTGCGTTTGGTTGTCGAGCCGATCAGCCCGAACCAGTCATTGCCGGCGCGGCGCAGGATATGTTCGCTCAGGCGCAGATCCAACGCATGGCTGTGGGTCAGCACTAGAAAGCTGGAACCCGCTGGAGCGGCATCTGCAATGAATTCCGGGGTGTCGGTGGCCTCCACCTGAACATTGGCTGGAAGCATGTGCGGAAACAGCTCTTCGCGTTCGTCGACCCAAGTGATGCGGCAAGGAAGTTCCGCCAACGCGCGCACGATTGCCGCACCGACATGCCCCGCGCCGAACAGCACCAGATGAGGTCGGTAGGCGAGACAAGGGTCGACCAGCCAGCGTCGTCCAGAACGGTCGCGCATCACATGGCACGGGCGTTCGACATTGATGTCCAGCGGCGGGTACGGCACCGTTCCGATGAGGCGGTTCCCGCTCCGGTCAAGCAACGCAGCCGGCGTGGTGTCGTCCAGCGAGATCAGGCGCCAACTGTCTTCGCGCGCTTGCCGGCGTCGGCGCAACATGGCCATGCTATCCAGCGCGTGCCGATCCATGCCTTCAAACGCCAGATGGACTACGCCGCCGCAGCACTGCCCCAAGCCGGGGCCGAGCGCAAAGCGCTCCAGCCGGCGCGGCATCAGGTCGGGAACTGACGC
>PKWO01000168.1 GCA_003132085.1 Oxalobacteraceae bacterium
TCGCGCCGTTCCTGCGCTATGAGAAGTACGACCTTGGCGCCGGCTACGAAGGAATTGCTCCCGGGTTCTCCGCTACGCCAACCGGACTCGTGCCGAATCCATCTGCGCCGACGACATTTACTGCCTTTCCGATTCCGCGCGATACGGTTAACACCATTGGCGCGAATTTCTATTTGAATCCGAATGTCGTGTTTAAGATCGATTATCAAAAATTCCACGAAAACGTCGACTTCTCGCGCTTCGATTTGGGCATGGGATTACAATTTTAGACATAATGTGCCGATCTCACTCCGTCGACTTAAGGATTACCTGATGCGTGATTCACCGTTCCTACCAGCTGTCGTGATGGTCGCCGCTGCGTGGCCCGCAGTATTCTTTACGCCAAATGCCTTTGCGACCGACTACATGTCGGTCGCGGAGGCACAGAAGCTGATGTTCCCCGATGCGACTGTCTTCGCACCGCAAACGCTCAAACTGACCGTGGAGCAAATTAAGCGAATTGAAGCAACCAGCGGCACCTCGTTGAACACGACATTCTGGAAAGTAGTCGCGGCCAAGTCCGGCGATCTGCTTCTTGGTTATGTAGTCAACGACGCAGTTATCGGAAAATTTCAATTGATCAACTACGCAGTCGCGTTCTCGCCGGATGGGCACATCCGCGATGTCGAGATTCTTTCGTACCGCGAAACGCACGGCGGCGAAGTAAGATCCAAGCCTTGGCGCAATCAGTTCGTGGGAAAAAGCGCGGCGGCCGCGCTGGCGGTCGACAATGATATAGCGAACATCAGCGGCGCGACGATGTCATGCACACACTTGACCGACGGCATACGGCGCATCACGCATTACGTTCAAACCGTCCTGGCTGCACCGTAAATCGGCTCCAACTGACGAGACAGACCATGCCGCATTC
The DNA here is from genome assembly GCA_003132085.1 of Oxalobacteraceae bacterium. Lineage (GTDB taxonomy): Bacteria > Pseudomonadota > Gammaproteobacteria > Burkholderiales > Burkholderiaceae_D > PKWO01. The sequence continues at coordinate 911 of PKWO01000168.1, forward strand.
CGGCCGCCCATCTTCTCAACGCACTCGTCGGCGCGCGAAGCCGCTACTCGGCACGCTGGTGGAAATTTCCGTCAAAATGGCCGGGATCGATATGGATGCCGAGACTTCGAGGGCGGACCGGGCGATTGACGCCGCTTTTTCTGAAATTGCGACCATACACCATCTGATGAGTTTTCATGAACCGCAGAGCGATGTAGCACGCATCAACCGCGCGGAGACTGGAATTCCCGTTGCGATTGATGCCCGCACCACCGAAGTGTTACAGGCGGCGCGTCGCGCTTCGATAGAATCATGCTCGGCATTTGATTGCACCGTTGCGGCCGAATTGGTGGCGTTGGGGCTGTTGCCGTTTCATCCTGTCGCCACGCCGACATCGCACGACGCGTCTCGCTGGATTCTTCAGGACGATCGATTCATCAAGTTTGCATCTTGCCTGGTCGACCTTGGCGGGATTGCAAAAGGTTACGCGGTCGATCGTGCGATTGGCGTCTTGCAGCAGCATGACATTCAGAACGCGCTCGTCAACGCCGGCGGCGATTTGCGCCATATCGGTACTGTTCCGGAGATCGTTCATTTGCGGGACGCCGGCGATCCCGGTTGCCTATCGCTGGCCATCGCGTTGAACAACCAGGCGCTGGCCAGTTCGGCGGCCGGCGGCCTGACGCCTGATGGAGCGGGTATGCAATCGGCGCTGATCGATGGCATTTCACGCACGCCGATCGGCTTGGGGGCGAGTGTCAGCATCATCGCGTCAACCTGCATGGACGCCGACCTGTTGACTAAAGTCGTACTTGCAAGCGACAATCCGCACCACCACATGATGGCGCACTACGGCGCGCATGTGGCTCAATACAGAGGGCCTACCAGAAACACTTGATGATAATTCGACCCTCTCACAAGCGCCATTTTTCCCTGCGCATCGGCAAAGCTCGCCAGCTCACGCTCTACGCGCTCATTGCACTCCTGTTGATTACCGGCGCAATCTGGCTGCTGGTCCACATGACTCGCGCCGAAGACGCCATGCCTAACGCACTTGAGCCATGGTTGATGAAAGTTCATGGCGCGGCGTCGATGCTGATTATTTTTGTTAGCGGGACGCTGCTATATGGACATATGCTGAATGCATGGCATCAAGACCGAAATCGCCTGGCGGGCGGCGTCATCGCGATAAGCTTCCTGTTAATCGGGTCGACCGGGTACGGGCTCTACTATTTCGATGGGGATGTATTGCGGCGGATAACCGAGTGGCTGCATTGGATTGTCGGATTTGGGTTACCTGTACTATTGTGGTGGCACGTTGTCAGCGGCCGAAAAGCCAGGCGAGCACATTCGCCCGGCGCACAATTTTTACGGTAGCACCCCCAACCTTGCGGAAAAATCGTTAAACGACTGATTGCTGCCGCGCCAACGCAGGGTCAGCAATCATCGCCTCATTGTTGTTTTAAGTGCTGGTCCAGCCAGTCCAGAACGGTGTGATGCCACAGCACCGAATTCGCCGGTTTGAGCACCCAGTGATTTTCGTCCGGGAAGATGAGTATCTTGCTCTCGATGCCGCGCCGCTGCAGGGCCGTAAATGCGCCTAGCGATTGGGTAGTTGGAATGCGAAAATCCTGCTCGCCCTGCACCACCAGCATCGGGGTCTGCCACTTGGCGACGAAATTGACGGGATTGAATTTCTCATGTTTTTCGGGAACCGTATAATACGTTCCGCCGTTCTCCCATTCGTTGAACCAGAGTTCTTCGGTCGNNAGTTCATCATATAGCCGCCGTATGAGGCGCCGAGTGCGCAAGCATGGCTGCGATCCAGCCAGGGAAATTTTTTGACTGCGGCATCCAAGCCCTTTTGCAAATCCTCAAGCGGCTTGCCGCCCCAATCGCCGCTGATGGAATCGGTGAAAGCCTGACCATAGCCGGTGGAACCGTGGAAGTCGATCAATACCGCCGCATACCCTGCCCCGGCGTAGATCTGCGGATTCCAGCGATAACCCCATTCGTTGCCGAAGCTGCCTTGCGGGCCGCCGTGCACCAGGAAAGCGATCGGATAGGTGGCTCCCGCTTTCGCATTCCACGGTTTCACCACGTAACCGTATACGGTCTCGCCGTCATGCCCAGCGAAGGAAAATTGCTCGTATTCACCAAACCGCACGTCGGTCAGCGCGTCGGCATTTTGATGGGTCAATTGCGTCATCTGGCTGGACCCGACCTTCAATTTGAACAACTGGGACCCCGACGCCAGATCATTGCGGGCAACCACAATGGTATCTCTCCGCACATCAAATCCGGCCACCCAACCGGCGCCGGTGACCGGCGTGACCTTCCCGCTCGCCGCATCAATCGAAAACAAGCGGTGCTGACCCAGATCGTCGGCCCCGGCGTACAACGCCTTGCCGTCCGGCGACCAACTGAATTCTGCAACCGAACGATCCCAACTATCCGCCAGCATGCGCTTCTTCCCGCTGGCAATGTCCAGCAGCACAAGATGGAAGCGATCCGCTTCGAATCCCGGCCTTGTCATCGCCAGATAGGCAAGCATGCGTCCGTCAGGGGAAAATGCAGGTTTGGCGTCCGTTGCGGGATTGTCGGCGGTCAA
>PKWO01000019.1 GCA_003132085.1 Oxalobacteraceae bacterium
GTCGCTGTCGTCGAATACATTCACGCCGAATTTGATTGCGCGTCCGTCGCGGTCGAAACCGGGCGTCAGGCGGCATTGGATGCACAGTCCGCGACGACGCAAGGCCCCGATCAAGTCAGGACCGTTTGCCGCACCTGCAATGCGGTCGATGTCTTCACGCTTACGCGGACTGATCAGCAGCGATTGAATCGTACGCAAGTGGCGCGGATTATCCGTTCCAGTGAATTTGCCAGCACTCTTGGATGTCGCCTGTTTGACGTAACCAAGGTCCATTTCTTTAATCAGCGGAAGTTGGCGGCTGTTCATTATTGTCCACCGTTGACCAGACGCTGAATGTCGGCCACGGACCAGGCGAGGCGGCCATTGATGCGAATCGGGCGCAAAGGCCCATCTTCAAGGCAAGCCCATTTGCGAAGAGTTTGCGGTTTGCGGCCAAGGTGAAATGCGGCCGCGTTGGTATCAATGACTGTGCGATTTTCACGCACCAGGGAGGAGTATTGCGTATCGGTTTTCATCGTCGTGTCCTTTCGTTGAGTAGTGACGATGAAGAAATCTACGCATGGCAACCATAAGCGCAGGTTGCCGTAACTGCTAAGTCCCTACTTACGCGGGCCAGCGGCCGATTTTGTCAACCATGTAACGCAACCTTATATTTTGTGTTGCTTGATGCTCAGCGGGCCGAATACACTCGCCTTTTTGGGACCAAATAGCTCCTTGGCCTTGTTCATCCGCTTCGTGATGCCCTGACGCGACATTCCATAATTTTCCCCAAGTTTTTCCAGCGACATGCCTGGCTCCTGCGATTCACTTAGCAGACGCCGCAATGCGAATTCATCCCATTTGTGACGCCGCTTGCTGTTTTCGTCGGCGGCAGCAATTGGCTGCTTGGAATCGGTAATTTCTGCCGGGGCAGGTTCAGTATCAAAGAAAGGTGGGAGTTCACGCCGCTTTTGAAGGTTGGCCAGGTCGGCGCGCAAAGCCTCCAGTTTTTGTTCCTTCAAAATAGCTTCGCTCGGAACTCCTTGATGGCGCATGGACTCCCATTCGGCAATCTCTTTCTCGACTTTGTCAATTTCGCATTCAAGATCAAACCAATACTGATTTTCCTTCCCCATGGCAGGGTCGCGCTGGACATCATGCTGCTGTGCCACGCTATTTCGTTTCATTGCGGTTAAATTATCCCAAGAATAGGGATGAAACGCCTCCTTTACTGTCCCCCGCAGCTCCTCTGGCAGCGCACTTTCTGGCCCGTTGATATGCGGTTGAATCGCTTTGTGCAGTGACAGGTATATCGGCTCCGTGCCTGTCGGTGGAAGCTTTACCATCTTGGATTTTTCCAACTTTTGCATTTGTGTAGAGGATTCTGGCTGGGTTTTGACAGCCATTTTAGGCGAACTTGCGTCAGTCATATTTTTGCCTCTGAAAACAATTGAAAACGTGCTAGGATAGTTCATCCCGGCGATAGGCAGTTCGTGGCCTATCCCTCATCATGTCACCATGTGACTAGTAGATAACTTGAGTATCACGTAATAGCATTCTCATAGTATCTGTTGATTGGTCAATCATGCGCTCTGCGCTAGGCAAGTCGGGATTAGATGAGGACGATGATTATGAAAAATAAACATCCCCTAGTCCTGGCATGCATCGTGCTGACGACCGAGATTTTTCGGTTTGCTACAAAGCTCGTTGCATTGCTGGACGTGATTTTCAATTATTTCTTTGCCTATGTTGCCAACGTGGGAATCAAAATTCGAGCTGAAGCCCGGTACATGGGTATTCGTTCCGACGGAACAATCCATCAAGGATGGCAGGGCTATTAAACAAGCCGTATGCAAGTGTTGGCACCCTCCGAAGTATTATTATCATCTTCGTTCCGGGGGTCATGTGGAGGCTCTTAAATCCCACCTGAATAGCTCATCTTTTGTCCACTTGGATATTCAGAATTTCTTTGGGAGCATAAACAAAACCCGTGTAACCCGCTGCCTGAAGGGATTGTTCAGCTACGTAGAGGCGCGGGCAATAGCTAACGCTTCGACTGTGATTCACCCTGATGAGCAGAAACTGATCCTGCCTTTTGGGTTCGTGCAGTCCCCAATTTTGGCATCGCTATGCTTGGCCAAAAGCGCTCTTGGACGCTGCATCCACGAGCTGCCCACAAAATACGGTGATCTTGTTGTGAGTGTCTACGTGGATGACATTATCCTGTCTTGCAACGATGAAGCAAACCTCCATTTGGCCACCGCAGAGGTGAAGCAATGTGCCAAAAGGTCTGGTTTTGAACTGAATCCCAAGAAGGAAGAAGGTCCCGCCCAAAAGATTACCGCGTTCAACATTGAACTATCGAGTCTTTCTCTTGAGGTGGAGCCTGCAAGATACGCGGAATTCTTTTTTGCCTTCGCGGAGTCGACTAGTCTCTCACAACGCGAAGGAATCCAAGGCTATATCAACACCGTAAACCTGCTACAGGCCGAAAGCTTGGGGCCGGCGTAAGCCGAGTATCTTAATGAACAGTAGCAGAATTTTGCCAAGCTTCTCGCAATTTGCTGATCCTCAATGGCTTAGCTAATAGTTCAATCAGCCTGATGTCTTGTTCACTCCTTTCAGTATTCTTGCGGTCCTCGACGACTATTTCGATGTCTGTCGCTTGTTGACTCGGCACCGCGCGAATATCGACGAGCCGCCTTACCATCGAATTTGACGATGCTCCTGAAGAAGACATGGCATCAAGCAAAACTCCGTCCATGGAAAAAGGAAATTTATAGCTTTTCCCAGACACCCCAACAAGAACAATGTTCTCTCTTATTGTTGCAGTCGGCCGCAGCACAGAAAGATATTCTTTCGCTTCTTCAATGAGCGCCGTTCCATCAAGTGGCTGTCCAAAATGTTCAATCTCCCAATTCGCTGCCGAAAGAAGCGCGGCAGTGTAACGAGCTACACCTTCATGCAATTCTGCAGGGTCTGTCCAAAATTCGATCTCTCCCGAATCATTCATTTTTGGCCCAAAAGGTTCAATAGCCTCTTTCAGCGACGACCAACGCCTTTTGTCACCCAAGATTCTGAATCCGATATTGTGCAAGTGGAACAATGTATCACCACCATCCGTAATTTGAATTTTTGGACCACGATCAATCACATACATCGGAAGCGGCTCGCCATCAACAAAGGTTGCCGGTAGCGCGACAAATATGCCTGTCTCACCCGTGTGGGTCGAAATCGACGTGCACTCGGCTAAGACGTGTATTGCGAAATCGTGACAATTCATTTTAGGCTCAATACGAACGGGTCTGGAATCGGCCCATCGTCCAATGTAAGATTGATCGAATTTAAGAATACCCCAAGGCCATCAGAAAAGGAAATACCATTGCATTGCGGCACGGCAATCGTTGAATCGCCAATTAATTCATGCGAGCCGTAGATATTGGGTTTCCCTTTTTCACGATGGGTAATGAATTTTGGATCATCAATTGCAAGTTGGTAAATACGTTCCTGTTGACGGAAAATTGGGTCAATTCTGAACAAGCCATATTCAAGGACTGTACGGTTCACGAGCGGATGAATTCGTGCAGTCAATTCGACGACTAGGTTGCGATGCCCATTGGTTCGTACTCCAAAGGTTATTATCTTTGTGCCGACATGTGCACTGTCCTCACTCCACGTTAATCGGGGAGTTGCCGTTTTTTGCAATTCCAACAGCTCCCGAGCTGACTCCTCTCCAATCAATTGCTGCTTTATTTGCGCCATTTAGTCCCTTCACCAACGTATTGGTCGAAAGCGCCTTTTGAAATCGTCCTGAACCGACTGTGCCGGACGCCTCAAGAAGGTCAAACGTGGAAATAGACTGCACTTGTATGGATAACTAATAGGCAAGTATGTAACGATATGCGGTCCACGTAAAGTGTGTCCGGGCAATCCTCTCGTGGAAAACTAGCGGGGTTACAACAATAAGGTGGACCAGAAGTGACAAATTACGCGTCAAGTCGCGCTCAGAGCCTGGAAAATCCTACACTCGCCCTACACGCGCACAGAAGAACAGCGAATCCAACAGTAGAATATTTTTGATAATGTTCAAAACCCGCGTGAATGCTAGGTTTCGATGGTGCGGCTGGCGGGGATCGAACCCAC
>PKWO01000433.1 GCA_003132085.1 Oxalobacteraceae bacterium
GCCTCTATCAGCATGTCTTTGCTGCTGTAGTAATACTGCACGTTGCTAAGGCTGACGCCGACCTCCATTGCCACCCGCCGCATCGACAGACCGGCATAACCTTCGGCGGCGAAGATATGCCGCGCAGCGTCCAGAATTTCGTGGGCGCGTTCAAAGCCTTTGTCGGTGGTGCCTGAACCTTTGCTTTGCAGGGAAGATTTGAGTGTGTCGTTCATCTTATTATGTGAATCAAAACGCGAATCTAAAATTATCGCATGTCGATTGACAATTAGTACGGATGACCTATAATAACGCAATATAGGTCATTCGACCTATATTTTGATCGACGTCACACAGGCAGCAAACACAGGCAGCAAAAATAGCCGCAGACATGAACGTCGAAAAATTGAGTGCAATGAAACCGCAGACCCAGGAAAAATGATGAACACCGTCTCGCCATGGATGAACGCCGAACTCGAAGGTTTTCGCGATGCAGTGCGCCGTTTCGTGCATGCCGAAATCGTCCCGCACCAGGACAAATGGAAGAAACAACAGCACGTCGATCGCGAAGTGTGGAGCTTGGCCGNNGGGCGGATCGGGCGGCACCTTTGCGCATCAAAGTATTGTTTTTGAAGAACTGCAATATGCCGGCGACGTGTCCTTCGGCCTTCATGTGCATGCGATCGTCGCGCATTACCTGTTGAATCAAGGCACCGAAGAGCAAAAGCAAAAGTATCTGCCCAAGCTCGCCAGCGGTGAACTGGTGGCGGCTATTGCCATGTCCGAACCGGGCGCCGGGTCGGATTTGCAAGGCATCCGCACGACGGCATTGCAAGCGGGTGACGAGTATGTGATCAATGGCTCCAAGACCTTCATTTCCAACGGCTATCTGGCAGACTTGATATTGGTAGTCGCCAAGACCAATCCGGATGCCGGTGCCAAGGGCGTTTCGCTAATTTTCGTCGAGACCAGGGATTGTTCCGGTTTCAAGGTCGGCCGTATTCTGGAAAAGATCGGGCAAAAAGGGCAGGATACCTGCGAGTTGTTTTTCGATCAGGTGCGGGTTCCGGCCGGCAATGTGTTGGGCGGGGCGGCGGGTCAGGGCTTTTTCCAGTTGATGACGGAGTTGCCCTATGAGCGCACGATACTTGGCGTGTCCGGCGTGGCAGCCATCGAACGCGCATTGCGCTTGACGATTGAGCATACGCGTGAACGCAAGGCATTCGGCAAACCGCTGATCGAGATGCAGAATACCCGTTTTGTACTGGCAGAAGTCAAAACCGAGGCAACCGTCGCGCGCACTTTCATCGACCGCGCGATACAGGACATGCTGGACGGAAAAATGGATGCGGTACAAGCATCAATGGTGAAATACTGGATATCCGATCTGCAATGCAAGGTGATCGATAATTGTCTGCAGCTATTCGGCGGTTACGGCTATATGATGGAATACCCGATTGCGCAGATGTATGCCGATGCGAGGGTGCAACGCATCTATGGCGGAGCGAATGAGATCATGAAAGAAATCATCGCTCGTTCGTTGTAGGCGGGTTTTTTGACATCGACGCTTGCTGTCAATAATATGAAACAAGACTAAACGACCTTACCCGGATTCATCAAATTCAATGGGTCGAGCGCGCGTTTGATGTTGCGCATCAGGTTCATTTCAATCGTGCTCTTGTAGCGCAGGATTTCATCGCGCTTCAGCGTTCCCAGCCCGTGTTCAGCCGAAATCGAACCGCCGAATTGATTGACGCTGTCATGCACCACATGATTGACGGCAGCCTGTTGTTCGATGAAGGCCGAGTCCGAAGCGTGTTCAGGCGGCGACACGTTGTAATGCAGATTGCCATCGCCGAGGTGGCCGAAGGTCACCATCCGGCATCCCGGAAACGCATTCTGCAACAGTGCGTCGGTGGTGTGAATGAAGTCGCCGATGCGGGCAATCGGTATCGATATGTCGTGCTTGATATTTTTCCCCTCTGCAGCTTGCGCAAGCGAAATATGTTCGCGCAGGTTCCACAACGCTTTCGATTGCGCAATCGATGCGGCCAGCACCGCATCGAGGATAATTTCCTGTTCGAGCGCCGCGCCGACCAAATTCTCCAGCATCTGCGCGGCGTGCTCTTTCGACTCGCTGTCGGACAGTTCCAGCAGCACATATTGCGGATAGTTTTCCTGAAACGGCATGCGCATGTGGGGGAAATGTTTGACAACCAGTTGCAAGCAAAAGTCAGACATCATTTCGAACCCGGTCAAACTCGCACCGCAGTGCGCTTGCGCCAGCGTCAGCAGCCGCAGTGCGTGGTCCGGCGTCGGCAACGCCGCCAGCGCAGTCAATTGAGCCTTCGGCTGCGGAAACAACTTGAGTACGGCGGCGGTAATGATGCCGAGCGTGCCTTCCGCTCCGATGTACAAATCGCGTAAATCGTAGCCGGTATTATCCTTGCGCAGACCGCGCAATCCGCTCCAGATCTCCCCTTGCGGGGTAACTACTTCCAGCCCCAGGCACAGTTCCCGGCTATTGCCGTATCTCAACACGGCGGTGCCGCCTGCATTGGTCGACAGATTGCCGCCTATCGTGCAACTGCCTTCTGCCGCAAGCGATAGCGGAAACAGGCGTTCGGCTTCGGTGGCCGCGTTTTGAACATGCTCCAGAACGCAGCCCGATTCCACGGTCATCGTATTATTGACGGCGTCGACTGTGCGGATACGGTTCAGGCGGGTCAGCGATATAACAATGGCTGTGCCGCTGCCATCCGGCACGCTGCCCAGCACCAAACCTGTGTTGCCGCCCTGCGGTACCATAGGCACGCCAAAGGTATTGCAAATGCGGACAATGGTGGCGACTTCCTCGGTAGATCCCGGTTTGACCACTGCGAGCGCGTTGCCGGTAAATCGTTGCCGCCAATCGGTCAGGTAGGCCGCCATGTCGGCGCTCTCGGTCATCACGTAATTGGCGCCTATCGCAATGCGGCAACTCTCGAGAAATGCGTTCATTTGGATGCTTTTCGAATAGCTTGCTGTGCGAGTTTCTTGGCAGCTCGCTTGTACGGCCGCAGGTAAGACACTATGCAGAGAAAGAAAATAAAGGTCAGTCCGACTTCGATCCAGCCGAGGCTGGCGGATAAGCCTTTGTCGCTGGTGGCGCGCACAATGCCTTCGGTGAAGTAAATCAGTATCAGCATCGATGACCATTGCATCGTATACACATCGCGCTTCAGTATCCCGATCAGCGGCAGCAACAACGGTAGTACCTTCAATACCATCCATGAGCCGCCCGGGCGTAGCGGCGCCAGCACCAACTCCCAGGCCACGCACAAGGCAATCAGGCTAAGCAGGCTGATGACCGCCCCCCAATGGCAAACTTTTTGCAGGTTATTCCGCATCGCCGCCGCGCAATTTACGTGCCGTTTCCGCCAGGCGGCGGCCCAGTGCAATCGCCAGGTTTCGGCTTTCTTCAGAGATCGCATGCGAGCCGTTCGCTCCGGACCAATGGCTTGCGCCGTATGGCGTTCCACCGGTGCTGGTGGTCATCAATTCCGCATGGGTGTACGGCAAGCCCAACAAAATCATCCCGTGATGCATCAGCGGCAGCATCATCGACAGCAACGTCGACTCCTGCCCGCCATGCAAGCTGCTGGTCGACGTAAAGACGCAGGCCGCTTTACCCGTCAGCGCTCCCGACATCCATTGTGCGGACGTACCGTCCCAGAAATATTTCATCGCCGACGCCATATTGCCGAACCGGGTTGGCGAACCGAGCGCCAGCCCGTCGCATCCGGCGAGATCCTGCAATTCGACATAGGGCGGCCCTTCCTTCGGGATATCCGGCTCGCCGACTTCGATTACGGTAGAAATAGCCGGTACGGTGCGCAGTCTGGCGTCGCAGCCGGCAACGCTTTCGACTCCCTGGGCAATGTATTCCGCCAATTTGCGGGTCGAGCCGTGGCGCGAATAGTATAAAACCAGAATTGTCAGCTTGAATTCGTTCATGCTTGGTATTATAGAATGCTTTGCCTACGCTACACATGTGTGTATGTGCATGCCACGTTACAACCTGCCGCGAAAATTTACCCGATGCACTTATCAAATTTGCCGATTTTCGAAGGAATGAGATGGTCCCGTCTGCACGATTTGTATCGTTTCGGGCGACGGCGGCTGAAGGAAGAACGGTTGCCGCAGGTCGCCGGCAGTCTAACCTTCAACACCGTGCTGGCGCTGGTGCCGATGCTGACCATCGCGTTGGCGATCTTTACGACTTTCCCTTTGTTCAATACGTTTCGCACGTCGTTGGAGGCTTATTTCATCCAAAGTCTGATACCCAAGGCGATCTCCAACACCATCCTCGACTATCTGGGAATGTTTGAGGCCAAAGCCAGCCGTATGTCGGCAGTCGGCGCCATCGCGCTGATTGTGACCACCGTCGCCACCATGGGGATGATCGATCGGACCTTTAATCATATCTGGCGGGTCAAAACCAAGCGCCCGTTACCTCAACGCATTATTGCCTATTGGACAATCGTTACGCTAGGCCCTTTGCTGATCGGCGTATCGATGACACTCACTTCACATCTGTCGAAGGCGACCGATTGGGTGATGATGAACCTGCCGCTTCTCAACGCATTTTTCTACACCGCGGTGTCGGTCAGTTTGACAATGGGCGCGTTTACCTTGTTATACATGGTCATCCCGAATCGCTTCGTGGATTGGCGTGACGCCGCCTGGGGTGGTTTGGTTGCTGCCATCGCGTTTGAAATTGCCAAGCGCCTGTTCGCAATCTTTGTGACCCGTTTTCCCAGTTATACGATGATCTACGGCGCGTTGGCAGCGATCCCCATTTTCTTGATCTGGGTTTATGTATCTTGGTTGATTATTCTGATCTGTGCGGTCATCGTGGCGGCGCTCCCGGTCCTCAAATATGAGCGCTGGTGGCATGTTGCCACGCCGGGCAGTGCGTTTGTCGATGCGATGGCAGTGTTGCAGGTATTGGTCGAGGCCAGGGTCAGCGGGGCATCGGCGGCGACGGACGCGTCGATGATACGGTCCCGCACGCGGCTTGGTTTCGATGAATCGGAGAGTTTGTTGGAGGCAATGCTTGATGCCGGATGGGTTGGCCGCATCAAGACCGAACTTCCAGACCGGATGCAATGGGGTAAACGAATCACCGAGGGCATGGATAGGTGGACTTTACTCGCCAATCCGCAGCAGTTAAAAGTGGCCGATGTCTATCGGTTGTTCGTGTTCAACGCGGCTGGCAATCCCGACCTTGCCCGCCAGGTCGAACATGCGGTCGAGCAGGGCTTGAATCAAACGCTGGCCGCGCAATTTATGCAACCGCCGGGCTAAAATCGCGGTCCGCCCGGTCAGCATTTTCCGGTACTTTCTTCAGCCCTATGATTGTCGCGCAATCCGGCCGTAGAAAGTCACAGCTTGATATGGAACGCCTTTGCGATCACTCCGAGTGCGTCAGGGCCATCCCATTCCTTGGCGCCATAAAACTTGCCAAGCACCCGACCCTGCGCATCGACCAGCAGCGTCAGCGGAAGCCGGTCGGCTCCCAGCATGTTTTCCATGAACAACTCGCTGTCGATGAAGTTGCTGAATGTGTTGTTGGATTTTTGCACGAATGCCGCGGCGTGGTCCCGGTAGTCGTCGGTCGATATGCCTATCACATTGAACTGCTTCCCCCCATAGCGGCGGGAGAGTCTTTCCAGCGACCCCATTTCTTGTCGGCAGGGGCCGCACCAACTGGCCCATACGTTGATGACCAGCGGTTTGCCGCGGAATTCCGAAAGTTTCCTGGAGGGCCCGGAAAGCCCTTGCATTTGCGCTTCGCGAAGAACGGCGCCGACATCGACTTCACCGGGTGTTTTCGAAAAGGCAAGTGGGGTCGTTGCCGCCAGACAGAGCAGTATCAAAGAAAATATTTTTTTCATCCTACAGAGTTTACCAGTTATCGGACCACAAGCGCCAACAGCCCTGATCAATGGGGGAAAATGGTGATATAAGATTGCCATGCGCACTTTTCCAACGGAGAAATTGCATGATACGTTTGATGTCAACTATTTTGTGCGTTGCGCCTCAATGATTGAACGGAAAGATTACGATTTGCTGGTGGTGGGCGGCGGCATCAACGGTGCCGGTATAGCGCGCGACGCGGCTGGCCGCGGCCTGCGCGTGCTGCTGTGCGACCAGGACGACCTCGCCGAGCATACCTCATCGGCCAGCACCAAACTGATCCACGGCGGACTGCGTTACCTGGAATACTATGAATTTGGCTTGGTGCGCAAAGCGCTCAAAGAGCGGGAAGTGCTGCTGCGTGCCGCGCCGCATATTATTCGGCCACTGCGTTTCGTGATGCCATACGTACCAGGCCTGCGTCCCGCTTGGATGATCCGGGCGGGGCTTTTTCTGTATGACCATCTAAGCCGGCGCGCACTATTGCCAGCCTCCCGCGGCGTCAATTTGCGGCGCCATGCGACCGGCGCGCCGCTGGTCGATTCGCTGGTGCGCGGCTTCATTTATTCCGATGCACGGGTCGACGACGCACGGCTCGTCGTGTTGAACGCGCTCGATGCAAAAGAGCGCGGCGCAACCATACATACCCGCACCCGTCTTGCGTCTGCGCAACGAGAGGCCCACGGCTGGCGTGCCGAACTGATCTGCGCCGGCCGGGAAGCGATGACGGTCCATGCGCGCGCCATCGTCAATGCCGCCGGACCGTGGGCCAGCAGCTTATTGCACCAGATAGTGCCGCAGAAGCCGCATAAAGACCTGCGACTGGTTAAAGGCAGCCACATCGTGACCAAGAAATTGTTCGGTCACGACCATGCTTATATTTTCCAAAACCCGGACAAGCGCATCGTCTTCGCGATTCCCTTTCACAATGAGTTCACACTGATCGGCACGACCGATCTCGACTATCGTGGCGATCCGGCCAAAGTCAGCATTTCCTTGGATGAAGTCGATTACCTATGCGAATCGGTAAATCGCTATTTCAAGCGTGCGGTCACGCCGGCCGACGTGGTCTGGAGTTACTCCGGCGTGCGCCCCTTGCTGGAGCAGGAAGATGCCGATGACCCTTCGGCAGTTACCCGCGACTATCGACTGGAAATCAATGCGCCGGACAATCAGGCGCCGATGCTGTCTGTTTTTGGCGGCAAGATCACCACCTTCCGACTCTTGGCCGAAGAGGCGGTCAACTTGCTCCGGACGCCGCTCGCTATCAACAAACCGACTTGGACCGCTACGGCGGCGCTACCTGGCGGTGATTTGCCTGAGGCGGACTTCGACCTTTTTCTGGCGGATTTCCGCCGGCGCCATACCTGGCTCCCCGAAGAACTGGCGCAGCGCTATGCACGAAGCTACGGCAGCCGGGCGGATCGCCTGCTGGGCGGCACGCGCTCGGTCGGTGCCTTGGGCGAAGAGTTGAGTCCGGGCTTGTTCGAAATCGAAGCCCGTTACCTGGTCGACCAGGAGTGGGCCAGAACCGCCGACGATATTCTGTGGCGCCGTACCAAGCTTGGCTTGCATGTGATGCCGCATTCGATGCAACGCCTGACAAGCTGGCTGGCCTCGGAACTCGAAACATCGGCAAGTTCGCTCCAGGCCAAGCAGGCAGTGCAGATGAAATAGTCAGACAATGCCGGTAAAGAGCAGGGCACGACAAGCGTCCATATAGGGAGAAAGAACACATGGGGAAGAATGACGTGGACGGAAAATACATCCTTGCACTCGACCAGGGAACGACCAGCTCACGCGCCGTATTGTTTGATCGGACTGGAAATGTCGTCGCGTCCGCACAAAAGGAATTCCAGCAAATTTATCCGCAGCCGGGCTGGGTCGAACACGACCCGCAGGAAATCTGGTCGACACAGGCCGGCGTCGCAGCCGAGGCCGTCACGCGTGCTGGGCTGAGTGGCGCATCGATCGCCGCCATCGGCATCACCAATCAGCGCGAAACAACCATCGTATGGGACCGCGAAACAGGCCGCCCGGTATATAACGCCATCGTCTGGCAAGACCGCCGCAC
>PKWO01000293.1 GCA_003132085.1 Oxalobacteraceae bacterium
TGCGGAACCTTGCGAGCCGAAAGCGCGGCTTGCACTTGCGTTAACCGTTTGTTGTCGAGGTTGTAAAAGAACATGACGGCCACGGCAAGCACCGCAAAACCGGCAGGAACGAACGACATAAGCCAAACGATCCCGGTTTGCGAATCGGTCGTTTGCGCGACGTTAGGTACGTGGCCGTCGCGCCTTTCCGACGCGTATCGGCAACACAACGATCGATACCAGACTAGGTAACTAGGCTACCGAGCCATGCAGGGCGAGCGCAGGATTTCTGCGATCAGCTCGGCCGGCTCGCTACGGATGTCGAGCCGGACGCCGGCCTCGTCATCTTGCAGCGGTTCGAGATCGTGCAGCTGACTCTCCAGCAGCGACGGCGGCATGTAATGCCCCACCCTGGCGTGCATGCGTGAGGTGATCAGGTCGCGCGCGCCCTCCAGATGGGCGAAGCAAAGTGCAGGGTCGGCAGCGCGCAGCACGTCGCGGTAGCGCCGCTTCAACGCCGAGCAGGACAAGACCAGTCCGGCGTCGCATTGCCGAGCGCCCCGTATCTCCGCTTGCAGCAAATACAGCCATTCGGAACGGTCGGCATCATTGAGCGCAATGCCGACCGACATCTTGGCCACGTTAGCCGCCGGATGAAACATGTCGCCTTCGATGAAAGGCACGGCCAGCGCGGCGGCCAGCCTGATTCCGATTTCACTCTTGCCGCAGCCGCTGACGCCCATCATGATCCAACGCGTCGGCGTGCTGTGCTTGCTGGTTAGCTTAGTCATACAGCTTTCGAATGATTTGGTAGCGCTACCAAATACGAGCAGTTTAACCGTTTGGGACAATTTGTAAAGCGTTGTCGATACTGCGACGCGGCAGTGTCTGACGCCAGGACGGGAAAACGCGCGCGCGGGAATGCGGCAAGCGACCCTATCCGATATCCCGCCTGGTACGCGGAGGTGGGCCGGTTTTGCCCGTCAAGCGCTTTCGCGCGCCATCAGCGTGAAGCCAAGGTCGATCTGCGTGGCGGCAGGTGTTTCTCCCTTGATTACCGAGCGCAGCAGCATAGCCGATTCAAAACCGATCCGATAGCGCGGGGTGCCGATAGTGGTGACCGAGGGATTCATCCAGGCCGATGCCGGCAAATCATTGAATCCGCAGATGGCGAGCTGCTCCGGCACGCGGATGCCACGCCGTTGGCACTGGTAAATGGCGCCATGCGCAAGGTCGTCGTTGCAGCAAAAAATAGCGTCGCAATCGGGAACGCGGGCCAGCATACGACCCAATAATTCGGCGCCCAACGTGATGGTGGACGGATCGCCCACCATCACTTGCAGGCGCGGATCGGCCAACCCGGCCTCGTCCATCGCCTTGCGATATCCACCGGCCCGCCTTAAAGTGCGC
This sequence comes from Oxalobacteraceae bacterium, assembly GCA_003132085.1. Lineage (GTDB taxonomy): Bacteria > Pseudomonadota > Gammaproteobacteria > Burkholderiales > Burkholderiaceae_D > PKWO01. The sequence continues at coordinate 1,390 of PKWO01000293.1, forward strand.
TCATCGAGTTGGGCGCCGATGAAGCCGATGCGCGTGTGCCCCTTGTCGATCAGGTAGCGAGTCATCGCATGACCCGCATCGAATTGCGAGAAGCCAACTGACAATTGGTCGGGATCGCCGGCCAGGTCCATCATCGACACGATCGGCACGCGCGACGAAACCAGCATTTTCTCCACGCGTTCGCTGTGCGACAGACCGCACAGCAAGATGCCGTCCGGATTGGACTGGAGATAAATACCCAGCAGTTTTTCTTCTTTCGCATCGGAATAACGTGTATTGCCGATCAGGAGCTGGTAATCGTCGGCATCGAGCGCGTCCTGGATCCCTGCGAGCACGGCCGTGAACACGGCATTCGACAGCGACGGCACCAGTACAACGATGACGTTGGAATGGGCCGACGCCAGCGCGCGCGCGGCGCGGTTGGGCAAGTAGCCGAGCTCGGCGACGGACCGTTCGACCCGGCCGCGCAACTCGGGCGACACCAACTCGGGTTGACTGATCGCGCGCGATGCGGTCATGGTAGCCACGCCGGCGTGCTGCGCAACCGCCGCCAGTGTGATGCGTCCGCTAGCGCGGCTTTTCCCCGTGCGAGTCTTCGTCATCTGTCATTTCGCTGTTTTTGGTGGCGATCACATGGCGGCTGCGGGCGCGGGCGACGCGCTTAGCGCATCGCATCGGCCTTAACTACCACCCCGCCCTTCATCACGAATGCGACCTTGGTCAGCGCCGTCACGTCCTGGATCGCGTCGTCATGCACCGCAATGATATCGGCGTATTTGCCGGCCTTGATGCTGCCGACCCGGTCTTTCCAACCCAATAGATCGGCGGCATTGATGGTGGCGGACTGGATCGCTTGCATCGGCGTCATGCCGTACTTAACCATATAGTAAAATTGTTTGGCATTGTCGCCGTGCGGGTATACGCCGGCATCCGTGCCAAACGCCATGCGGTCGCCGCCCGCCAAGGCCTTGCGGAAATTGTCGCGTTGCAGTTGACCGAGCTTGCGTTCCTTTTCCAGCGATTCCCGCAGAATGCCGGCTTTTTCGCCTTCGCCGAGAATATAGTCGTCGTCGTAAATGTCCATCACCAGATAGGTGCCCTTTTCGCGGGCCATGCGTATGCCCTCGTCATCGATCAGGCTCGCATGTTCGATCGAGTCGATGCCGGCACGGATCGCATCCTTGATGCCGCTGGTGCCGTGCGCATGGGCGGCAACCTTGCGACCCAGTTTATGCGCCTCGTCGGCAATCGCCTGCATTTCCTCCAACGTGTATTGCTGGGCGCCGGCGTCATCGCCCTTCGACAACACGCCACCGGTGGCGCAAATCTTGATCACGTCGGCACCGTATTTGGCCATCTCGCGCACCTTGCTACGCGCCGCCCACGGTCCGTCGGCGACGCCGGCGCCGACATAATGGTACTCGGGAGGCAACAAGTTATTGTCGCAATGTCCACCCAGGATTCCGATCGCATAGCCTGAGACCAGCATGCGCGGCCCCGGCGTATCGCCATCATTGATGGCGTCGCGCAGCGCGATATCGCCGAACCCTTCGGCACCGACATTGCGCACCATGGTGAAGCCGGCATTGAGCGTGTCGCGCGCCGCGCGCACGCCGTACAGCGCAGCACGAATATCGGAAGTACCGAGGCCTGCATAGCCATGCTCATGCGGATTGGCGGTCAGATGCGTATGCGCGTCGATCAGGCCAGGCAGCACAGTGGCGCCGGAGAGGTCGATCAGCTTTGCGCCGACCGGGATGGCGGTCGATGCCGCCGCACCGACCGCGACGATACGCTCGCCGTCGATCACGATCACCTGATTCTGCAATACACGGCCGGCGTCAACATCGACCAGCTTGCCGGCCTTGATGGCGATAACGTTGGTGCCCGGCGCATCGGCGGCGCAAGCGACGGCACCGAACGCTGTCAGCGAAAGCCAGAGTGCATAACAGCCAACCGTAAGTAAGGAACTTCTTCTCATCAGACTTCCTGTGTAAATAACAAAATACTATCAGGCCCCGGCCCATTATCGTGGCCGGGGAACGGACTAACTGTCAATGTCGCAGGAAGGATCGGTAACGATTCTCGCGCGATGACGACCGTGGCAACTCAATGCTGCACGGTCTGTTGCGGCGCAAGTTCATGCTTGCGCTGGAACTCGGCATCGGCATGCCATTGCGGATAGACGTCGCCTTGCGCGATATCGTAACCGACCAGGAACAACAATTGGGTGTCTTCGACGGCGCCCGCCAAATCCCACTCGCCACGCACCACATCTTCTACGTTGTGGTAGCGATGGGCGATGT
>PKWO01000170.1 GCA_003132085.1 Oxalobacteraceae bacterium
GGCAGCGCACGCCGACGTTGTGATAGGCAAAGACCACTGCGCGCATCTAGGCCCTAGCTTTCTGCCGGCGGCGCGGATTGCTCCAGCACCGCTTGCACTACATAGCGCGGGCGGCCGCGCACTTGCTGATAGATGCGCCCGACATACTCGCCCAACAGGCCGATGCCGAACAGGATGACGCCCATCAGNNGACTTCGGCGCCCAGCACGAAGCGCCGCAGCAGCAGCAGCACGAACAACGCGCCGGAGAGAAACGACAGGCCGATGCCGAGCATCGAAAAAATTTGCAGCGGAACCAGGGAAAAACCGGTGATCAGATCGAAATTCAGGCGGATCAGGCTATACAGCGAATACTTGGACTCCCCGGCTGCACGTTCTTCATGCTCGACCGTAATTTCAGTCGGTTTGCGCGAAAAGATATACGCCAGCGCAGGCACGAAAGTGTTGACTTCATTGCAGCGGTTGATCAGGTCGATCACGTTGCGACCGTAGGCCCGCAGCATATTGCCTTGGTCGGTCATCTTGATGCGCGTGATTTTTTCCCGGATGTGGTTCATCGCCCGCGATGCGTAGGTACGCCAGACCGAGTCTTGCCGCTCGCGACGGATCGAGCCGACGTAATCGTAGCCTTCGCGCATTTTGGCGACCAGGTTGCCGATTTCTTCCGGTGGATTTTGCAGGTCGGCATCCAGCGTGACCACGATTTCTCCGCGTGTGGCCTCAAACCCGGCCAGGATAGCCATATGCTGACCGTAATTGCCGTTGAACAGCAGCACCCGGGTGACGTCGGGGCGCAGGCGAAACTGGTCGGCCAGGATGGTTGCCGACTGGTCGCGGCTGCCGTCGTTGACATAGACGATCTCATAGGCAATGCCAAGTGCATCAAGCGCCGGGTAGAGCCGCGCGAATAGCTTGGGGAGCCCCGCTTGTTCGTTGTAAACAGGGATGACGACGGAAAGTTCTGGTTTCATCAATGTGCGATTTTATGGACGAAGGATGGATTTTACCGCGTCGACCACCCGTTCGACATCGCTTTTGTTCATGCTTGGAAATAATGGCAATGTGACGATCTGGCGGCAAACCCTTTCCGCCACCGGGAACATGCCCTCTTTAAAGCCGCGNNCGATCCAGCATTTTTTGCATGAAAGCAGCACGGGTAATGCGCTCCGGCAAAACCAGATGGAACATGTGCCAATTGCTTTGCTCGAAATCGGCGACCGGCAGTTCGGCGCCGTATTGCGCTTCAAAGTCCGCGCCGAAATTGGCGAAATAATGACGCGCCAAAGCCAGACGCTTCGCGTTGAATTCTTCCAGATGCGCCATCTGGCCGAGGCCGATGGCTCCCGCCATCTCAGTCATATTGTATTTGCCGCCCAGCACATCGACGTCGATGCCATCCAGCCCGCTACGGCTAACGCCTTGCAGCCGAAACTTTTCGGCCAGGATGGCTTCGTCCGCATTATTGACGACCAGGCAGCCGCCTTCGCCGGTCATGATGTTCTTGTTGACTTGGAAGCTGAATGAAACAAAATCGCCGAAGGCGCCGATCCGTTTGCCCTTCCAGCTTGAGCCGATTGCCTGTGCTGCGTCTTCCACCACACGCAGCGAATATTTTTCGGCCAACGCATACAGCTTGTCCATATCGCACGGCAGGCCGCACATATGCACCGGGATAATCGCCCTGGTGCGCGGCGTGATGGCGGCTTCAACCTTGTCAAGGTCGATGTTGTGCGTGCGCGGGTCGATGTCGGCAAACACCGGCGTTGCGCCCACTTCAATAATGACATTGGCGGTCGCGACCCATGAATTCGGCGTCGTAATCACTTCGTCGCCGGGGCCGATGCCGGCAATGCGCAAGGCGATTTCCATCGTGCAAGTGCCCGAATTGTAAGTGCGCACCGGACGCCCGCCGAAATATTCCGACAATTGGGCCTCGAACGCTTGCACCTTCGGCCCGTTGCTGGTCAGCCAACCGGAACGCAATACGTCGGCGACTGCGCTGACGGTCGCTTCATCGATGGTGGGTTTGGTGAATGGCAGGAACGGCAGATTTGGAAGCGAAGATGCTTGGCTCATGGTTTTGCTCAGGAAATTTGCTCAACAGGGTGCTTATTGTACGGTTGAATTAGGTTTCGCAGAAAAAATTACCTATTTGAAAAGTGTCGGTTATCCTTGGGTAAGGAGGATCGTGCCGCCAATGATAAGTTCCGGAGCGTAGTGCGGTAACGCGGATTGCCGTGTACGCATACGATGCGGCTGCCTTCCTCTATTGCTTGAGGTCATTCGCAATAACGATGCGCCGCGCATCCTGGGCAACAACCCGCATCGGTACGCCGCGCTGTTGGAAATCGGCATAAATTTCCGGGCGCGTAATGGCCAGCGCTTTTTGTCCATTGTTCCAGCGCGCAATAAATTCTTCGCGGGTCTTCAGCCACAACTGCGGTTCCAGCCCCAGTCCGAACTCCAGTTCATCCGCATGTTCCACCAGTATCATCGTGCGGCGCAGATAAAAAGGCAGCGTTTGATCGTACAGCCCTACCGCATAGATCGGCATGGCCGGCGTCAATTCGGCTTCGATGGCCGGCACCAATGGCAATCCTGATCGATACAGACCCTCCGGTTCGGCGCCCAGCATGAATAGCTGACCTGCGAGAAAGCCGCTGATCGCCAATATAACGGTGATAACGGTGATAGTGGCGGTTGGACTTGCAAAGGTTTCGCGGTTTTTGCGGGTCAACCAAAGCGCCAGCAGCCCGCCGGCCAGCAACAGGCCGCAACCGGCAAACGCCCACGGCTGCGCCGCCGCAAAGTTGGCAATTTCAGCCGGCGCGCTCGCCATTTTGGGTAGCCGTGGCACCACCGCCAGACCGATCGCGCCAATTGCCGCCACGGTCGCAGCCAGGGCCCGCCATGTGTTGCGGCCGGCCGTTTGCAGGTACGCGGCAATCAGTAACGCGAGCGCCGGGAAGATCGGCAAAATGTAGGAAGGCAGCTTGGAGTCGGAAATACTGAAAAAGAAATAGATGAATACTGCCCACACCAGCAGCAGCATCTTCGGCTGAAAATCACCCGGCGTTTTGCGGATGCCTGCAAACAGGCTTTGCACCAGCACCGTCAGCCACGGCAGAATGCCGGCAAGCAGCATTGGTATGAAGTAATACCAGGGCTGAAAACGGCCATGCACCTTGCTGGTGAAGCGCTCGAAGTGTTCGTGGATGAAGAAAAAGTGCGCGAACTCTGGGTTTTTGATCGACACCAGCACAAACCAGGGCGCCGAGATTGCCAAAAATAACAGCAGTCCCCAACCCAGATGCAGCCGTTTCCAGATTGCCCAGTCGCGGGTAATCAGCGTGTACCACACCAGCACTGCGCCCGGCAGGACGACGCCGATCAAGCCCTTCGACAGGACCGCCAATGCCATGCCGGCCCAGCACGCCAACATCCAGTTGCGGTTTTCGGCGTCGCCGGCATTTGCGCGCTGGCCGAGCAGCAAACCGCATAGCGCCAATGTCATCATGCCGGATAAACC
>PKWO01000479.1 GCA_003132085.1 Oxalobacteraceae bacterium
GGTTGCGCTGGTGATGGCGATCGTTGGCGCGCAATTGACTTCGCTGACCATCGCTCGCGAATGGGCACGCGGTACCATGGAGCTTTTGGTATCGACCCCGGTCACGCCGTTGGAACTGATGGTGGGCAAGTTGTCTCCGTATTTTGCTATCGGGATGGTCGATGCCGCGATTTGCCTGGCGCTCGCGGTCGGATGGTTCGAAGTGCCGTTTCGCGGCACGTTGCTCACCTTGTTTTTTACCACCAGCCTGTTCCTGATCGTGGTGTTGTGCATCGGCTACTCGTTGTCGGTGGCGATCCGCAGTCAGGTCGGCGCCAGCCAAATTGCGCTGATCGTGACGATGCTGCCGACTACGCTTCTCTCCGGTTTTTCATTTCCGATCGATCAGATGCCGCCTTTGGTGCAGGACGTGACTTATCTGGTGAGCGCTCGATACTACGTAACGATTCTGAAATCCATATTTTTGAAGGGCTCCACCGTCTCTCAATTGGCAATGCCTATTTTCTGCCTGACGATTTATGCGATTGTGCTGGTAGTGCTGGCGGCGCGCGCGTTCCGCAAGACGTTGGACTGAAACCATGTTCAGACGCATCGCCCAATTGCTGATCAAGGAGTTCCTGCAACTCAAGCGCGACAAGTCGGCGCGCTTTCGGCTGCTGGTCCCGCCGGTCATTCAAATGCTGCTATTCGGCTACGCCGCCACGTTCGAAGTGTTCAACGTTTCCACCGCGATGCTGGACCAGGACCACACGCCGGAAAGTCGCGACCTGATTGCCGCATTCGTTCACAGCAGCCGCTTTGAAGTGACCACCGTAGCGCAAACGCACAAGGAAATCGAGGATGCGGTCGAACGCAGCGACGCCCAGGTTGCGATTGTCGTGCCAGCGGGATTTTCCGAGCTTCTGCGCAAGGGCCAGAGCGCGCCGATCCAGGTCTTGGTGGATGGCACCAATTCGAATACCGCGTTGATTGCGCTCGGTTACATCGGCGAGATCACCAATTCCATCGGCCAAAATTACGCGCTGAATCTGGCGCAGCGCACCGGAAGCGCACTTGGCCACCCGTTGGTGCACATCGATGTCGCGCGGCGTTATTGGTACAACCCGAATCTCAACAGCCGCTGGTTTTTCGTGCCTGGTGTGATCGGCACTCTGGTGTTGGTGACGATTGTCAATTTAACCGCTTTTGCCATCGTGCGCGAGCGGGAAGTGGGGACTCTGGAACAACTATTGGTGACGCCGATCCGGCCGGTCGAGTTCATTCTCGGCAAGACGCTGCCATTTTTTTTGATCGGCTTGCTCGAAGTGTCAATCGTCGCCAGCGTCGGTATGTTGTGGTTCAAGGTTCCATTTGTCGGCAATCCATTTTTGCTATTTTTAGGAACGTGCCTGTTTCTGATCAGCGCGTTGGCAATCGGATTGCTCATTTCGACGCTGTGCACGACGCAACAACAGGCGTTTGCGTCCAATTTTTTTGTATTGAATCCGATGTTCATACTATCGGGTTTCGCCTTTCCGATCTCCAGCATGCCGCAGGCGCTGCAATGGTTGACGCTGTTGGACCCGTTGCGCTATTACCTTGTCATCATTCGCGGAACGTTTCTTAAAGGAGTTGGAATCGATATTCTGTGGCCGCAAATGCTTGCGCTGGCCACGATCGGATTTACATTGCTCACGATCTCCGTGCTGCGTTTCCGAAAATCACTCGATTGAAGCGCGATATCGTCGCGGCGGGCGTTGCAAATCTGCGATAGTCCCGCTATATTTGATTTACGCACGTCAAACTGACGGCTCAAAAAGTTGATCCCATGAAAATGCAGCCCAACCCGGCAGTGCTTGCACTCATTGGCAATACGCCGCTGATAGAAGTAACCCGGCTCGATACCGGGCCATGCCGGCTGTTCTTGAAGCTGGAATCGCAAAATCCAGGCGGTTCCATTAAGGACCGCATCGGCTTATCCATGATAGAAGCAGCGGAACGCGGCGGCCAATTGCAGGCAGGCGGCACGGTGGTCGAAGCAACCGCCGGCAACACCGGGCTGGCACTTGCGCTGGTTGCCCGCGCCAAAGGGTATCGCGTGATACTGGTGGTGCCCGACAAGATGTCGAACGAAAAAATATTGCATCTGAGAGCGATGGGAGCGGAGGTGCATCTGACGCGTTCGGATGTAGGCAAAGGGCATCCGGAGTATTATCAAGACTATGCGGCCAGATTGGCGCGCGAGACGCCCGGCTCCTTTTTTGCGGATCAATTCAATAATCCGAATAATCCGCGTGCGCACCAAGAAACTACCGCGCCGGAAATATGGGAACAATGCGAGCACCAGCTGGATGCCATCGTGTGCGGCGTCGGTTCCGGCGGTACCATCACCGGCTTGACGCGTTTCTTTCGCGTGCAACAACCCGATCTTGAATTCGTTCTGGCCGACCCCAAAGGTTCGATCCTGGCTGAATATGTAGAGACCGGTCGCATCTCCGACACCAGCGGCTCCTGGGCGGTGGAGGGAATCGGTGAAGATTTCATCCCGGCAATTGCCGATTTGTCGGGAGTCAAGCGTGCGTATTCGATTAGTGATGAAGAAAGTTTCGGCACAGCGCGCGAATTGTTGCGCGCCGAGGGAATTCTTGCCGGCTCGTCCACCGGCACCTTGCTTGCCGCCGCACTGCGCTACTGCCGCGAGCAGACTGCACCGAAGCGCGTTGTCAGCTTTGTTTGCGATACCGGCACACGGTATCTGTCGAAAATTTACAACGATTACTGGATGATCGACCAAGGGCTATTGAAACGCAAACCGCTGGGTGACTTGCGCGACATCATCGGCCGCCGTTTTGATGAAGGTGGCGTCATCAGCGTTGCCGATTCCGACACGCTGATGACGGCATTTAATCGGATGCGCAATGCGGAAATTTCCCAGTTGCCGGTCATCAGCGAGGGCAAGGTCGTCGGCATCATCGATGAGTCCGACCTGTTGTTGAAAGTAGCCGGCGACGCCACCCAATTTCATAGCCAGGTCGACAGCACCATGACCCATAAAATTGAAACCCTGTCACCCGACACCAGTCTGGAAAAGCTGCGTGCGACGCTCGATCGAGGTCTGGTGGCGATCATCGCCGACCAAGACCATTTCTATGGACTCATTACCCGGTTCGACCTCCTGAACCATTTGCGCAGGAAACTATCTTGAATACGCCAACAAACCAACCCGCCGGCTCGCAAGCATTACCCTCCGAAAAACCGGTTGCGCGATTTGCGACCCGCGTGATTCACGCGGGGCAATCGCCTGATCCGACCACCGGCGCCATTATGCCGCCGATCTATGCAACGTCGACCTATGTCCAGCAAAGCCCCGGGGTTCATAAGGGGCTCGACTACGGTCGCTCGCATAATCCAACCCGCTGGGCGTTGGAACGCTGTGTGGCTGACCTGGAGGGCGGGGCGCAGGCATTTGCATTCGCTTCGGGATTGGCGGCGATCTCCACCGTGCTGGAAATCGCCGACGCCGGGTCGCATATCGTGGCGGGCGACGATATGTACGGCGGCACCTACCGTTTGTTTGAGCGCGTCCGCAAACGCAGTGCCGGCCTGCGGTTTAGTTATGTGGATATGACCAATCCGGAGAGACTGCTTGCCGCACTGCAGCCTGACACCAAAATGGTGTGGGTCGAAACGCCGACCAACCCGATGTTGAAGCTGGCAGACTTGGCG
>PKWO01000103.1 GCA_003132085.1 Oxalobacteraceae bacterium
CATCGCGCGATATATCATTTCCGTATTGTCTTGCTGCGGCTGAATGGTGCCGGAAATCGGCGCCCACACGTCGCCCTGCCGGTGCAAACGCAACAGCTCGAAGTCCTCGCGAAAGGCATGCAACCGTGCACATATCTCGCCTTGTGCATCCACCACAAAACTGCTGCCGTCAAAAACCAGTTCGTCTTGCCCGCCTATCTGGTTGACATAGATCAGCGCCAGGCCTGTTTCACAAACACGCCGAGCCGCGACTTGCTCTCGCGCGCGCGGCTTGCCTGTTTCAAACGGCGACGCATTGATGGAAATCAGCAACTCGGCCCCCTTCTGTCTGAGATTCGCGGCAACGTCCGGGAGCCACATGTCTTCGCAAATCAGCAACCCAAGCTTTAGGCCTCTCCATTCCACCGGCTCCGGCATTGCTCCTCGCGCAAAATAGCGCTTTTCGTCGAACACCCCATAGTTGGGAAGGTGATGCTTATACTGTTGCAGGATGAACCGCCCCTTCTCCATCAAAAAAACCGCATTGTAAATCGCCTCGCCCTCGCGCCACAGCGAGCCCACCAACATCGCCGGCCCGTTGGTCGTCATGCGTGCGCACTCTTCCACTGCCTGCATGCTGCTCTCCTGAAACTGCTTGCTCAGGAATAAGTCTTCCGGCGAGTAGCCGGTGATTGCCATTTCGGAAAACACGACAAGATCGGCCTTCGCAACAACCGCCATATCGTAAAGAACTGCAATCCGGGCAACATTAGCCTCGATATTGCCCGCCATAAAGTTGACTTGTATTAGTGCGATTGAAAGAGACATATAGGTCGGTGCCGAAGTGGTAATGCGTTAGTAATGCTGAATATTCATGTGCGCGACAATCGGGGGCGTCTCAGGCGCACATCATTGCATAGTAACAATCTTTAACTAACCGTTTTCATGAAAGTGCGGTACGCAGCGTCCGCTATTTGCCAATAACGTTGCCAATAACATTGCCAATCGGCGCGCTATATCCAGGGCGCCACAATCCATGTCTATTTTATTGATAATGAGAACCATTCGTGTTAAGATTTGCAAATGAACTCACTTATCGCCTCGAACCGGCTGCTAGTACATGGTTTTCAGACCTTTCATAAATGGCTTAAATCAGTATATATCTGCGCGCTTTCGGTCGGCATCCTGACCACGCTTGTCTCTTGCGGCGGTGGGAAAAGCGGCGGAGGGATCAAATTAACCGATGCCCGCCGCTCTGCTCGACAGAAATATCTCGCTTTGTCGTCAAGCACAACACTTTTCAATCACATCACTAATAGGAATCAGCATGAAACCTACCGTTCTCTCACTCGCCGCTCAGGCATTCTGCGTTTCGCTGGCGCTTGCTGCTGCTCAAGCAACGTTTGCGGCTACTCCGACAAGCGACAACGCTACCGTAATTCGGAAGCTTGAACGTCAAAACGATGCACTGGGCAAGCAACTCGCCGAGATGCAGCAGCAGATGCTCGACATCAAGCAGCAGTTCGCCGAAATGACACTGCAGAACAACCGTATCGCCAGTGAGCAACAGCAGCGCGCGCAAGTCCAACAGCAGTTGAAGACGGAAATCGCGCAAGTGTCGGACACCGCAACGCAGGCCACGCAACAGCTTGCGCAGCAAACCGCTGTCCAGGCCGCGAAGTTGGAGACCTGGGACAAATTGTCGCTATGGGGTTACGACGAAGTCTATTACACGCAGCCGACGCATGACAGGAATTTGACACAGGCGGATCTGGCTAGGGCGGTGTTTGGCATCGGCTATCAATTTGACGATAAGACTCGCTTCAATTCGGAATATGAGGTTGAGCATGCAGTCACATCAGCGTCCGACCCAGGCGAGTTTGAAGTCGAGCAGTTTTACATCGATCATAAAATCAACGACAACATCGGCATCAAAGCCGGCCTATTCCTGATTCCTGCCGGATTCTTGAACGAGAACCACGAACCGACCAATTTTTATGGTGTGCAACGCAACTTCGTCGAGACGCTGATCATTCCGAGCACATGGCGCGAAGGCGGAATCGGGCTGCATGGCAATACCGATAGCGGATTCGACTGGAATGCAGGCATTACGACCGGACTTGATTTGTCGAAATGGAATTTTACCCCTGAGTCGTCGCCCTATCGCACTGCGCTTGATTTGGAAAACAACGGCGTTGCGCCAATGCAGGCAACGCACCAGGAACTCGCTCTCGCCAACGCCAAACATCTATCCGAGTATGTCGCTCTCAACTACCGCGGCATTCCCGGCCTCACCTTGGGCGGAACCTACTTTGCCGGTGGCGTGGTCCCGGCGCAAACGACGCTTCCGGATAACGAGCGCGTCACGCTATGGGAAACCCACGCGCGCTATCAACCCGGCAAGCTCGATGTGGAGGCATTATATGCACACGGCAGCCTGACGAACATGGCAGCAGCCAACGCTCTGTTTCCCGGAACCGCCAACCCGATCCCGTCGAAATTTGACGGTTGGTTCGTGCAGGCCGCGTACAACGTCTGGCAAAGCGGCGGCTATCGGCTCGCGCCGTTCCTGCGCTATGAGAAGTACGACCTTGGCGCCGGCTACGAAGGAATTGCTCCCGGGTTCTCCGCTACGCCAACCGGACTCGTGCCGAATCCATCTGCGCCGACGACATTTACTGCCTTTCCGATTCCGCGCGATACGGTTAACACCATTGGCGCGAATTTCTATTTGAATCCGAATGTCGTGTTTAAGATCGATTATCAAAAATTCCACGAAAACGTCGACTTCTCGCGCTTCGATTTGGGCATGGGATTACAATTTTAGACATAATGTGCCGATCTCACTCCGTCGACTTAAGGATTACCTGATGCGTGATTCACCGTTCCTACCAGCTGTCGTGATGGTCGCCGCTGCGTGGCCCGCAGTATTCTTTACGCCAAATGCCTTTGCGACCGACTACATGTCGGTCGCGGAGGCACAGAAGCTGATGTTCCCCGATGCGACTGTCTTCGCACCGCAAACGCTCAAACTGACCGTGGAGCAAATTAAGCGAATTGAAGCAACCAGCGGCACCTCGTTGAACACGACATTCTGGAAAGTAGTCGCGGCCAAGTCCGGCGATCTGCTTCTTGGTTATGTAGTCAACGACGCAGTTATCGGAAAATTTCAATTGATCAACTACGCAGTCGCGTTCTCGCCGGATGGGCACATCCGCGATGTCGAGATTCTTTCGTACCGCGAAACGCACGGCGGCGAAGTAAGATCCAAGCCTTGGCGCAATCAGTTCGTGGGAAAAAGCGCGGCGGCCGCGCTGGCGGTCGACAATGATATAGCGAACATCAGCGGCGCGACGATGTCATGCACACACTTGACCGACGGCATACGGCGCATCACGCATTACGTTCAAACCGTCCTGGCTGCACCGTAAATCGGCTCCAACTGACGAGACAGACCATGCCGCATTCCGGCCGCCCATCTTCTCAACGCACTCGTCGGCGCGCGAAGCCGCTACTCGGCACGCTGGTGGAAATTTC
>PKWO01000138.1 GCA_003132085.1 Oxalobacteraceae bacterium
CCGCCATATAAATCTTCGTCGACATCGGGCGCGGCTTCGGCCGGACGTTGAAAGACGTCGCGCCATATGATGGACATGTCCGGCAGTGCAGCTGCCCGTTCTGCATGTTTCAATGCCGCGCCAACGTCCATCCCCCATCGCCGTTCCAGCGTGGGCAGGAACGGCTTCACGTTGCCGATGACAATCGGCGATTTGTTCAGATGGATGGTCTTGATCGGGAGCCGCGTCATGCCTGCCGGCAGTGCATCGGACTTGGTGAACATCCGCGTGCGGATGGCGTCAGCATTCAATGCAGACAATTCGCTCGGATCGCATGCCAAGTCCCAGACGATTACTTCATTCTTGTTGGCCGGATGGATCGCCAGTGGCCATACCAGCGTAACGCAACCACGCTCGGCCGGTATCATGCCGGAAACATGCAGCAACGGGCGTGGGCGTTGCAAGGCAATTTCATCGGACACACGATCTTTTTTGTGCAGACCCAGGCAGAAATCGAATAATTTGGGTTGACGATCACGGATTAGGCGCGCCAGCGCGATCGTCGCCCGGACGTCGGACAGCGCCTCATGCGCCGCCTCGTGCCCGATGCCGTTGGCGGCGCTCAGGTGCTGCAGCCGAAAGCTGGGGCGGCCATCTTCATGCCGAGGCCATTCGATACCTTCCGGGCGCAGCGCATACGCAGTGCGCACCACATCGAGAATATCCCATCGCCCGCAATTGTTTTGCCATTCCCGGGCATAAGGGTCGATCAGGTTGCGCCAAAACATAAAACGCGTGATTTCATCGTCGAAGCGTATGGTATTGTAACCGACGCCTATTGTGCCTGTCTGCCCCATTGCCTGTTCGATCAATGACGCAAATTGGTATTCGGGCAATCCGCGTTGCAGGCACAATTGCGGTGTGATTCCGGTGATCAGGCATGCTGCAGGATCGGGCAGGAAGTCCGGTGCCGGCCTGCAATAGTGCATGATCGGATCGCCGATTTCATTCAGCTCGGCATCGGTGCGGATGGCCGCAAATTGCGCGGGCCGATCACGGCGCGCCTGGGCGCCGAAAGTTTCGTAGTCATGCCAGAGAAAAGTGTGGGTGGACATAGGTTGGCGGTGGGAGTGTGTGTATCGCAGGCGTTGCGGTTTGTACGGGTCAGATTGCTGCGCTCACGCGGTTGCGGCCAGACTCTTTGGCATGGTACAACGCGGCGTCGGCCGCAGAGATCAAGCTATTAGCATCTTGTGCGGGCATCAATCCGGCGACCCCAAACGAAGCGGTAATATGCGGCAGCGGCTTGCGCATGTCGGCGAACACCACAGCCTGTTGCAGCCGCATACATAGCCTTTGCGCCACCATCACGCCGGCAGTTTGACTGCTGCCCGGAAGAATCACCAGCAACTCCTCGCCGCCATAACGGACGGCAAAATCAGTTGGACGCAGGGCGCCATTCAACACGCGAGATGCCATCTTGAGCGCTTCGTCACCTGCCAAATGGCCATACGTGTCGTTGAATTGCTTGAAATGATCGAGGTCGATCATCACGATGGATAGCGGCTTGGAGGTCGCGTGCGCATCGGCAATGAGGGGCGACAGATTTTCATCCAGCCAAGCGCGATTGTGCAGCCCGGTCAAACCATCCAACATCGACAACTGGCGGTAAAATTCCCCGACCTTTTGGCGACGCCGCAATTGCGCGTTCGCGGTTCGCACGCGAAACGACAGCAAGCGCAGCAAATTGCGCGCTACGTCGTTCGATTCGTCGATTAATTTCCATAAACGGTCAGCCTCGATGACCAATAAATCGGTTTGCTGCACGGCGGTAATGGTGGACGAATTGGATTCCTCATCCAGCACCGATAGCTCGCCGACGCATTCGCCCGGCAATACCTTGGTTGCAGTGCCGTCGGCGCCGCCGCCTTGCGTCGCCATCGGCTCGACATTCAATGCGCCGCGCAGCACGATATATAGGCATCCGCCTCGGTTATTTGCGTCCAATACCGATTGCCCTGCCGCTACCCGCACGACGGGACAGTCGGCGAGCACGCCGTCTACATCGTTTACGTTGCGAAACAGGTGTAAATTCTCGGTGGTGTAGCCGGATGCGCCAAACGTCGTAAACTGTTCCAATATCTTCCTTAAAGTACCTGGCTTAGTTGTTCGAATTGCAGCACCGTTTCCCGGAATACGTGCTGATAGATTTCCTCGTTGAGGTCGAGATTGTTCCATGCCGGCAGGGAAATCGGCGGAACCAGATCGTCCTCCACGTTGGCCAGATCCAGCGCATGGACGATGGAGTTGGCGACATGGACCAGCGACACCAGCAGGCCGCCGCCGGATTTTTCGGGCTCGTGGTGGCCGACAATCGCGTGCTGCAAAATTTCGGAAAAATGCCAATGCACGGCTAACGCGTGTCCGGCAATCACATGATCGATGCCTAACACAGCGCGTTCCGCTTCCAGCATGTAACAGTCATGCGCAACCCGGTAGGCGATTGTTGCTGCGTAGTGTTCGGGGAAACGGGTGACGATCACCAGCCTGCCGATATCGTGCAGCAAGCCGCAGGTAAACGCATACTCGGGGTTGACGTGCACGTGCCGGGCCAGCAGTTGCGCGCAGACTGCAGTCGCCATCGAGTGGCGCCAGAATGCCTTGAAGTTGAAGCCGGCGCATAGATTCNNCCGGAAAACTGCCGGAGATCGCCGCCGCAGCGATCAAATTGCGCACATTGGCAACTCCCAACAGCGTAATGGCGTGTTGAATCGTGGTTACCTTGGATGGCGTGCCATAAAACGACGAATTGGCGAATCTCAGCGTTTTTGCCGTCAACGCTTGATCCTGCGATACTTTTTTGGCGAACACGCTGATATCGACCTCATCTTGGTCTACGCTATTGAGCAAATCCATCAGAATTGCGGGCAGCGACGGGAGATCTTGAATTTGTTTGACGATTTCATCAAACTGAATACGTTGAACGATTTCGATAGCGGTGGGAATTGTCATCGGTGCGTACCTAGACGGAAATTGCTCACAAACTGACGCAAGATTTCTGTCGCCATATCGTCTGCCGTATGCTTCCTGAACAGTAGCGTCAAACGCCGCTGATGGCGTTCCATTTCAGCCGCATCATCATTATCCGATACTTCCTCCCCCAGGACGGGAAGCGTATCGACCTCGCGCCGCCGCAGTAAAGAAATGCTTGTCTCGGTCAAGATTGTGCCGGTCGGCAGCAGGATTTGCCCGTGAGTATCAAGCAGGTCGTCGGACAGTACCATGCCGGGGCTGGCTTCATTCAGCGTGATTTGGTAGCGGCGTCTGGTCATCTTACGCTCCCGGTTAAACAGTATTCACAAGGCTCGGCATTTGCGTAATCGACATTCGCTGCGATAGTTGTAAAGGTTGGCATGCGTCTAATGTGTTGCAATTTTGCGGCTTTCGACCTTACGCCGACTTTGTCAAAAGGGTGAAGTGCTCGACGTTGGGCGGTGCGGCAAAAAATGGGCCGACAATATTGCGCCATTCCTGGAACGCCGGCGATTCACGGAAATCGACAGTGTGATTTTCCAGTGTTTCCCAAAATATCATCAACACGTAACGCTCCGGCGTTTCGATACATTTATTCACGCGATGTTCAATATAGCCCTTGGCGTTGCTGATGACTTGCGCCAGCCCGCGCTGAATGGCGGCATCAAATTCCAGCTGTTTGCCAGGCTGAATGCGAATGTCGGCGATTTCTAAAATCATGATTTTTACCTTATGTTGAGTCATGTTGAATGGTGTCGGCTATTGCTTCTAAGTCGACCTTATTTCTTGCTAGTGTAGTCTAGTACGGGACTCTATAACGATATCCCTTGTAGCTCAGTACGGCGCCGTTTGGCGTCATTTTCTCCAGTACCAGTTCGGGACCGATCTGGTCGCCTTCATGCAGCAGCCTCTTGTTGATCAGCACCGAGCGGTCCGCCGGGTTTC